>DZCR01000144.1 GCA_022736495.1 Desulfobacca acetoxidans | reverse complement strand
TTGATCTCATCGTCCTGGTTCTGTTCAAGCGGGGGTTCGGCCTGCTTGAATTTTATACTGAAGAAATATCCAAAATTCAGGGGGTCCGTTCCGTAGAAACCTTTGTGGTCTACAAATCTTATAATCTGAAAGTGCCTTATATCTTTTAAGAAACATGGGATAATGTTGTGATTTTAATATAGATACTCTTAACGGACAAATGATAAAATAATCTATCAAACGCTTGTCAAAGCCGTATTTTTTAATATACTATGGGTCTCATGAAAAACTATAAACTCAAAGAGCAGGAACGCAGGAAAAAAGAAATCTACAAAATCGCCACAAAGACCCTGTGGCAAAAAGGATACGACAAGACCACCATCCGGGATATTGCCAGGGCAACGGAAATGACAACGGCCGGTCTTTATTATTATTTCAAAAGCAAGGAAGAGCTTTTGTATCAGATCCTGGACAGCCATATGGATGATATGATCTCGGGCATCCGGAAAATTCCTCTGGAAGGCTTTGACCCCACGGATATCATAAAAAAATACATTCAATACCAGGTGGATAGCTTTTGCAACGACAAATACCGGACCAAATTGATTCTGAGCGATGACGACTGTCTGACCAGCGAATGGTATGAACAGGTGAAGGAAAAGCAGAGAGACTATCTTTCCTTCTGGAGGCAGGCCATTGAAGCCTATTGCGTCAAAAACGGGCTTTCAACGGAGAATATCGCCATTGACGCCCATTGCCTGGTGGGGATGTGCGGCTGGATCTACCGTTGGTATGATCCCAAGGGAGAGATCAAACCCGAAAACCTGGCCCTGAAAATATTTGAAACCTTTCTTTTCGGCCTCACCAATAAAGGAAAAATTTCTTCCCCTGAAGCCGGGTAATTGTTTTCAAGCAGTTAAAACAGATATAAAAATGCGGAAAGCCGATACACCAGACCCGGAGGTCAGTCAGGCCCGGTGTTGATCGAATTTCCGCATTTCTTTGGTTATCTGATCTTTTTCAAATATTATGAAATCTTCAGGATCAATGCAGCGCCGCAGTCTCCTGCCGCACACCCGGTCCATAGGCAATAGCCGCCGCCGGCCATGACCGTCTCTTCTATACCTTCGATGATCAACCGGGTGGCTGTCGGGCCCTGGGGATGACCGAAGATCAATGAAGACCCGTAATTGTTGAATCCAAAGGCATCCACCCCCATTTCCTTTGAAAGAAACAGATCATTCACAATGAAGGGGTTGTGGGTTTTAATCACGCGGATATCCTTAATGGTCAACCCGGCATTTTTCAGGGCCATACGGGTGGCCGGAACCGGGGCTGCCGGCATATAGCCTTTGCGTTCACGGGCATAGCCATAGGCGACAACCTGGATGGTGACCTTGGGGTCCGCACTCCATTCCTTGGCTTTTTGGGCCGTGGTGACCAGGATGCCGGCATTGCCGTCGGCCGGATGGGTCTGGGCGCCAAAGCTCAGGACGCCACCCGGAATGGTCGGTTTCAAGGCGGCAAGCCCTTCTTTGGTGGAGGCCATGATGCCTTCATCTTTTTCTACAAAAATGGTTTTCTTTTTTGAAATTTTGAGTTCAGCCGGAAGCATATACCGTTTCTGGAAGGCCCGGTCGTTTTCCGTACCCATAAGGTATTGCTCATACCGCCGCAACACCAGTTCGTCACACTGCTCTTTGGTGAACCCGTTCTCCCGGGCCACATTCTCAGCCGTTTCCACCATTTTCTTACCGGTATTGGGATCGGCGTTAAAATTGTCCATATTCCAGTTTTCCGAGATGACTTCACCTCCGGGCCCATTGGGATTGGGCCAGATGGTATGGGGGCCGTTGGATGTCCGGTCCGTTGTCAGTACATAGGGGGTCTCATACAAGCCGCTTTCAATACCCATGGCCGCCAGGTTGATACAGGTGGCCCCGGTGGTGCAGGCCTGGCTGACGGCAATGGCGGGAAGCGAATTTGCACCCAGAAGCGCGGCCGACCAGGGTGAGGCATAGAACTGGCGGTGCTGGCCGATGGTATTGCCGAAGATACAATAATCCAGTTGGTTCACATCAAAATCTTTTGAGGCAAACCATTGTTTTGAAACGCCTGCGGCAAAGGATATGGCGTTTTCATTGGCCATACTGCCCTGCCATTTGCAGAAGGGGGTGCTGTAATACCCTTTATAGGGGATAAATGCCTTTGTATACATGGTGAATTTTCCTTTGTTATCTGTTTAAATAAAATCTGTTGCCGTTTTCTCTCTTTATTCTCCCTTGAACACCGGCTTTCTCCGGCCTACGGTGGACAGGCCCTCAAAGGCGTCATGGGTGGAAAAAAGCCGGTCCAGGACGCCCAACTCACATTCGACGGCTTCGGGGATGGACATTTTCGCCTGTTTGTTCATGATGTCGTCGGCCATTTTCAGGGCGATCATGGATTTGCCGCCCAGGATGGCCGGGATCTTCTCGGCCAGATTCCCGGGCAGGCCCGTCATGGGTTTTCCGGCAAAGAGAAGGCTCACATTTTCATCGGTAAAGACCTTGGCAAAGGCCTGGAATTTTTCAGGGACGGGCCGCTTCTGATATTTATCCGCCTTGGCCAGGCCCGTGATCTCCCGTACGGCTTGGCCCACTGCGGAAGGTTCCACAATCTGAGTGACGATGCCAAGGTCCAGGGCATCCTGAGCGCTCAGGCTCCGGCCCGTGAAAACATAGTATTTGGCAAGGGGGAGCCCTACCCGGCGCTCCATCCGGATCATGCCCCCGAGGCCCGGCACAATACCGATGCCGGTTTCGGGAAATCCCATGGACCCGGCCTTGGTGGCGACGATATATTGGCAGGCCAGGGCCAGTTCACTGCCCCCGCCCAGGGACAGGCCGTCCAGCAGGGCAATGGTCTTCTTGGGGCTGTTTTCAATCCTCAGCAACAATTCATGGCCCTTCCGCGTGAAAACCTCAATATCCTGAATCCTGCCGGCCTTGATCCGGTCCACAAAAAACTGGATATCGGCCCCGGCCACAAAGGTCTTCCCGGCTCCCTGGAATACGATGGACTTGACCTTGGGGTCCTTTTCCGCCGTGTCGAATATTTGGGTCAACTGCTCCACAACCGCTTCATTCAAGGCATTCATGGCATCGGGCCGGTTGATGGTGATCCAGGCCGTATCCTCTTTGACTTCAAGATTCACCACCTTGAAGATAAAGGGCTTGCCGAGTTTTTTCTGCTCCAGCAGGGTCCTGGGCATTTTAAAGCCGGGGTATTTCTTTGTCATGGCTTCCACCACCCGGCAGGTTTCATCGATACCGATATGGTTCATGATCTCAAAGGGTCCCCGGGCCCATCTTAAGCCGATCTTGGCCCCGAGATTGAGATCTTCCATGGTGGCGACGCCTTCATCCACGATGGTTGCGGCCACCCCCAGGCAGATGCCGTAAAACCGGTCCACAATGGCTTGGATTTTTTCTTCTTCAATTTCACCGGCCTTGAGATCCCAGTCTTCATTTTTGTCCATCTGGGTTTTCATGATGTCCGGGGTGCCGTAAAAAAGCCCCAGTTCATCTCCCAGGCTTTTGGAGGCATGAACCGCCAGGGGAATCCCGGTGACATTTAAAATTTCAAAGGAGCCCATGCCGATGCCGAAGGCCCGCTTGCTGCCTTCTTCAACGGTGGGAAGATTTCCCAAGCCCTCTTCCAGCATTCGGGCTGCTTCATTGGACGAGGGAACAAAGAACCGGTTCACGGCAAATCCGGGGGAATCTTTCACCACAATGGCCGTCTTCCCGTGGCGGGCGGCAAAATCCTTTGCTTTTTCAACGGTGTCCGGGCTGGTGGTGGTATGGGGGATGATTTCCAGCAGTTTGTTCTTGGCCGGGTGGAAAAAATAATGGAGGCCGATGAACCGGTCCGGACGCTTGATCTTGGCCGCAAATTCCGCCACATAAAAACTGGATGTATTGGTGGCGAAAATGGTTTTTTCCCCACAGACCTGATCCAGGTTCTGAAACAACTGGGTTTTCACCTGCCGGTCTTCAAAAACCGCTTCAATGACCAGGTCTGCATCGGCAACGGCCTTCAGATCCGTTGTTCCCTGGATGCGGCTCAGGGTCTGATCCACCTGATCCTGGGTGAAAATCTTCCGTTTCATGCCGCCTTCGAGCAGGCTTTTAATGCCGGCCATGCCCTTTTCCACATATTCCGGTTTGATATCGATCAATACGACCGTCATCCCTTCCTGGGCTATTTTCTGGGCGATCCCGCTGCCCATATGGCCTGCGCCGATCACCCCTATCTTAGATATCTGAGACATCCTACCTCCTGAATTTCATGTTTATTATGTCTGTTTTCCGTTAAAAGCAGATCAGTTATGGATAAAAAAATCTATCACGTGAAAGATTTTTATTTCTATCGTTTGTTAATATTCCATTGGATGGCAGTCATAAAGCATAGCCCCTTTCATTTTTATATCCCTTACATTTTAGAAGGAAGATATAGGGCAATCTGCGGGAAGGTGATGAGAATACCGATGCAGATAACCGCAGCGACCAAAAAGGGCCAGATCCCTTTAAACATGGTCGTCAGGGGCACATCAGGGACAGCCCCCTTGATGACAAAGACATTCAGTCCCACCGGAGGGGTGATGAGCCCGATCTCAAGGACGATGACCATGATGACGCCGAACCAGATGGTGTTGAAATTCATAGCCTGCATGATGGGATACAGGATGGGAACCATGAGGATCATGATGGCGAAACAATCCATGACACAGCCCAGGAACACAAACACCACGAGGATCATGAAAAACACGGCCATTCTGGGAAGGGCCGCTGCTACAATGGCATCGGCCAGCATAAAGGGGATCTGGGTCAGGGCCAGAAAGGAGGAAAAAATATTGGCCCCGATAATAATCAGAAAGATCATGGCCGTCATGTTGCCCGTGATAATAAGGCTTTCAACAAAGGTTTTAAAATTCAGTTTCCGTTTGCCGAGGGTAATGATAAAGGAACCGAAGGCCCCCATTCCGGCGGCCTCGGTGGGTGTAAAAACGCCGAAATAGATCCCGCCCATGACCAGCACAAACAAGGACAACATGGGCCAGGTGCCGTATAAAGATGCGAATTTAGTCTTCCAGGTGGTGGGTTCCGCCTTGGGGCCCATTTCAGGGCGGAAACGGCATTGCAAAAAAATGGCCAGGATGAAAAGAGAGGCCAGCAGAAGCCCGGGAAGAATCCCGGCCATAAAAAGCTTTCCAATGGATTCTTCCGTCAGGAGACCATAAATGATGAACCCGATGCTGGGCGGAATCAGGATACCCAGGGTGCCGCCGGCGGCGACACAGCCGGTGGCAAGGCTGAGATCGTATCCGTATTTTCTCATTTCAGGAACAGCCACCTTGGCCATGGTGGCGCCGGTGGCCAGGGAGGACCCGCAGATGGCGGCAAACCCGGAACAGGCCACGATGGTGGCCATGGCCAGCCCGCCCCTCAAATGGCCCATCCAATTATGAACGGCCTTGTAAATATCCTGGCTGATACCGGAAACAAAGGCGAACTGGCCCATGAGGACAAAAAGGGGAATAACGCTCATGGAATAGGATGAGCCTTCGGCCCAGGGAGACATTCCCAGAAGGTTCAGGCCTGCATCCAGGTTGACGATGAGGCTGACGCCCACAAATCCGATGAGGGCCATGGCCACGCCGATATACATCCTGAAGGCAAGGAAGACAAACAACAGTAAAATCCCGACAACCCCTATCATTTCAGTGCTCATAGACGACTCTCTTCCCTTAATTTTTTAAAAATGATTCTGAGGACATCCCTGACCAGCTCAATGCACATGATCCCGCATCCAAGGGCCAGGAAGAAAACAAAGGGATATTCGGGAACCGGCAGGTTCATGGGCTTATCCCCGGTGGCCATGCTTTCCATAGCCTTTTCAAACCCCTTCCAGGTCACGAGGACCATCAGGAAGAGGGCCACCGTATAATTAAACAGATCAATGAGGGCCTGGGCCTTTTTGGGAAAGGCATTGACGAATATATCCACATTGACATGGGCTTTCTGGGCCTGGGCATGGCCGATAAAGGCGAAGATCAGGATGACGATTAAATACCGGGTAATTTCAAAGGAGCCCAGGATGGGGGTATTAAAGACGTGCCGCTTGAACACATCCACCACCGTCAGGCCCATCATCAGAAAAAGGGCCAGGCACCCGATCCTTGCCAGGACGTAGCTGAAAATGCCCGTGATATTGACTAAATTCCTAAGATTCATGTCACCTCGAATTTTTGCTGTGGTTTACTGTATCCACCGGTTTTGTAAAATCAGGGGGCAGGCCTGCCCCCTGATTTCCGGGGCGGCTTTCCTTTGCCCCGGGGGAGATACAAACGCTTTTGCTTATTTTGCCTCGATAAATTCAAGCGCCGTCTTCAGAATCGCTTTTCCGGGCAATCCCTTGGCTTCCATTTCAGTTGCCCATTCTTCCCTCAGGGGGATGGTGGACTCTTTCATTTTCTTCAACTCGGCCGGATCAAGGATGATTTCCTCTGTTCCCTTGGCGATGGTCATTTCCCTGGTGGGCTTTTCCGCATCATCAAAGGCCTTGCCCGCGGCCATGGACATTTTCAGCCCAGTGGTGCTTTCAAGAAGGGTTTTGACATCCTCGGGAAGACCTTCCCAGACTCCTTTGTTGATCACTATCATCATGGGCATGGTATAGAGGTCGGCCACCGTGGTGAATTTAGTCACTTCATTGAGTTTAAAAGTGGCCATGCCTTCCCACACCAGAACCGTTCCGTCCAGAACGCCGAGCTGCAGAGACTGATAGGTTTCGGTAATGGGCTGGGCCACGGGTACGGCCCCCCAGAGGGTCAGGGCTTTACTGATGGAGGGATTGGCTGTTCTCATCTTCACCCCTTTAAAATCCGCCATGCTGCGGATGGGTTTGCTGACCGTGTGAAAATGCCCGCCGGGATGGCCGAAAAGGGCCAGGACCTTGACCTTGCTGTATTCTTCCTGGTATTTGGGTTCTTTTTGAAAAGTTTTCCACATGGCTTCAGATACCTTCTCACCCGAAGGCACCATGAAAGGCAAGGAAAAAACCGTTGTCATAGGGAAACGGCCGGGGGTGTAATCGGAAAGGTGATAGGCCAGATCGGCAACTCCCTTTTCCGCCAGGTCGAATTGTTCCGGCGCTTTTCCAAGGGCGCCGGCCGGAAATAATTTAATGCTGACCTTGCCTTCGCCGGCCTTGTTGATTTCTTCAATCCAGGGGATGATGATTTTTCCGGTAATGGTCTGTTGAGCGGGAAAGGGACTTGAGAATCTGAGTTCGATGGGTTTGGCGAATGCCGGGGAAAGCGATAAAATGAAAATCCCGGACAGAACCATTAGAAAAAGACTCTTTGCTGAAACACGCTTCATGTTCATACCTCCATAAATGTGGTTGTTAATCCGATTCAACAGCATCACCGGGACCTTCCCCCCGACCTGCTATTTCCCTCCGAATGAGGCATCGGAAATTCGTATTGCCGCACTGCATAAATCCATAATCGATGCCATTTTCCCCATGGTAACGGGCAAAAAACCGTTTATGAAAAATTCTGCAGATCTTAGCTGCCCTTCATAGAAATCAGCCTCTTTTCCCTCAATTCCTTTTTCACGTTTCTTTTCTGCAATAACCGCCCTCCACAAGAGCATCCAGGCCATGACCACATCCCCGACGGATTCGAGAAAGGGGCAGGCATAGGCATAGGCGCTTAAAACCGCTTCTCCCCGGAGGGTTGCCTCCATTTTTCCGGCAACCTGGCTGAGCATGTCCACCGCCGTCTCCAGCTTCCCGGAAAGGGCGGACAAAGAATTTATCGATTGCGCCTCACCCAATGTATTTTTTATTTCATTCACGAGATCAAAAAATAATCCCATATTCTTCATCTGAAGTTTCCGGCCCAAAAGATCCATGGCCTGTATCCCGTTGGTGCCCTCATAAATGGTCGTAATCCTCACATCCCTCAGGAGCTGCTCCACCGGGAATTCCGACGTATACCCATATCCGCCGAAGACCTGGACGGCCAGGTTGCAGACCTCTACGGCCCGGTCCGTAACATAGCCCTTTCCAACCGGGGTAAGAATTTCGATGAGATTCTGGAATCTTTCCTTTTCCCTGCTGTCCCGGCTGACCCTTTTTTGATCTTCCAGGCTTGCGATATAGCATAGAAGGCTTCGCATTCCCTCGGTATAGGATTTCATGGTCAGG
>DZCR01000143.1 GCA_022736495.1 Desulfobacca acetoxidans | reverse complement strand
GTCCGAGTTGTCGGCGTCCATTCATAATTGATGATACTTAACGCAGTAGTGTTAGCCCCCTCTCCTAAAATTATTTCTCGCTCTTCTCCAACTCGCCGGCGCAGACCCCGCAGCGGCTGCAGACTTGCGGGCGGCAGGGCGGGGTTTCCTGGCCTTGCAGAGCCCGCTGGGATTCTTCCCAAAGGTAGGATTTCTTGAAGCCGTGGTCGATGAAGTCCCAGGGGAAGAGTTCGTCGGGGCGGCGTTCCCGCAAGGTGAAAAAATCCGGGTTGATGGGACTGGTGCGAAAGGCTTTATTCCAGCCCTGCTCGTGCGCAGCCAGAAGGATGTCGGCCACCCGGCGGTCCCCCCGGGCCAGTAATGCCTGGACGTAGGCCCACTTGGGCAGGTCGGTATGGACCCGGACCGCTTTGACCCCGTGGAACTCCCGGGCCACCAACTTCAGGCGCTTTTTCAAATCGGGTACGTCTAAGAAAGGCACCCATTGAAAGGGGGTGAAGGCTTTGGGCACGAAGGACGACAGGCTTAAGGTGATGAGCCCCAAGCGTTTTTTGCCCTGGCTGGCCTTGGTGACCACGTGTTCCAGATGCCGCACCAGGCGGGGGATGTCGGCCACATCGTCCAAAGTCTCGGTGGGGAGGCCCACCATAAAGTAGAGGCGGAGTTGAGGGATGCCGGACTCGCTCAAGGCAATTGCGGCCTTATCCAGGTCGCCTTCGGTGAGGCCCTTGTTTAAGACCCGGCGCAGCCGGTCGCTGCCGGCCTCCGGGGCCAGGGCGACGCTGCGTACTCCACCTTGGGCCAAAAGACTAAACAGTTCGGCGTCGGCGGAGTCGGCCCTCAGCGAACTGATGCCCATGGTGCCACCCGCGTCCAGAATTTTCCGGCAAAGGTCCTTGATGGCGGGGTGGTCGCTCACCGCGGCGCCCACCAGGCCGATCTTGCGCCGGTCCATCACGGCTTGAGCCACCTGGGCCCACAGCTCCTCCAGGGGGCGCTCCCGGGGCGGGCGGTAGATATAACCCGCAGCGCAGAAGCGGCAGCCCCGGGAACAGCCCCGCCCGGTCTCCACCAGGAACATCTCGCCCCACTCGCTCTGGGGGGCCAGGATATGGCTGTGAGTGGGGTAAAGGGCCAACTCCGGCAGGTGGGGGGCCGCCACCCGCGCCGGGAAGCCCGGCGCGGCCTCAAAGGCCGCCAGGGTGCCGTCAGAGTGGTAGTGGGGCGTGTAGCCCGCGGGTACATAGGCGCCGGGAATGGTGCAGGCCAGGTCCTTCAGCAAAGCGGCCCGGTCCGGGGCCGGGGCTGCCGCGGCCAGAAACTCGAAGAAGGGCACGGCACCGGCTTCGCCCTCTCCTAAAAAAAAGGCGTCTACAAAGGGCGCCAGGGGCTCGGGGTTGAGGAAGGTGGCCACTCCACCCGCCAGGATCAGGGGATCGCCGGGGCCGCGCTCCGCGGCTTTTAAGGGGATGCCGGCCCCGGCCAAAAGCTGGAGTATGTAAGGATAATCGGCCTCAAAGGAGACGGAGAAAGCCACCGCCGCAAAATCTTTAAGGGGCCGCTGGGACTCCAGGGTGAGGATGGGAGTGCGGCTGCGATGGTATTCCTCGAACTCTTCCGGGGTAGGCAGAAAGGCCCGCTCGCAGACCAGACCGGGTTGGGCATTGAGGAGGTAGTAGATAGCCTGGAAGCCGAGGTTCCCCATGGCCACGGGATAAATCTGGGGGTAGACCAGGGCGATGGGAAAGCGGGCGCCCCATTCCCGTGCAATTGCGCCTTGTTCTTGGGAGAGGAGTTGTTTTAGGTGGGCTTTGATTTTGGCGGACATAGAAATTGGGCTTTGGAGATGTATATCTGGTGGGCCGTTCCCACCCTACATGACTTTAGCAATAAGGCGAAATACTATCAATTCTTAATTGATCAGGTGGTTCGGTCGGAATGATCTTCTATGTCTCGGGATGAGGCTCTCAAAGCGGCATCCAGGGCATTCAGGAAGTTTCTTCCTTGGACTGGCTGAGGTTGGGTTTGCTGGGTCGACTGGAACCTCTGTTCTATCTCTTCAACATCAGCAAGAACATTTGCCAATGTCTTACCCCGCGATCGCTGTAGAATCCTGCTAAAATAAAGCGTTAAACATCCCATAACAATTGGCCCAATCGCAAGAGCAATTGAAGTGGGCATAACCCATGCTGCCAAGTCTTTGGTCAACGCAAGAGGAATACACGCAAGGATTGCCGACCCACCGAATCCAAAAAAGATTCCGTATAAAACGGAATAGTCGAACGGGATTTCTGCTGCGTCAGTTATTCCTCTTTTGAGCTTTAATAAATCCATCCAACGAATGCTAATCTCACGAATGGCTTCAGGTGAAGGGACAGAAATGCTCACATTCCTTTGGACCTGTAAGCATTGATCGTTCGGGATGAAGCCTTCATCAACTGGTTCAGCCATGAATGACTTACACTCTCATCAGGGCTTTCGGTTAGGAGGAACAAGACCCGCAATGACGGCATTAAAAAAGACTGTGTATGCACACTTTTGGCAATATACAAAGAACTGCGGATATACTGGAGCGCCGGGCATGAATGGGCGAATTTCGACGATCTGATCGCCAATCCCCCAATTGTCGCTCCCGCAAATTGGACATTCAATTGGTTTTGTCCAATTCCTTCGTATCCAGTCCATTGCTTTTAAATAGTCGATTTGCATTTAATGCTGACCCCAGTTATATGCTGGTTACTTTTTTACCCCTTACAGTAATTTTCATATTTGGCGCTTCAACCATGTAACCATGTAATGCAAATTCATTACCGGTGACATCACCGGAAACCTTGAGATTAAATGAATCCAAGTTGCCGAAAATTGCAATGCCAGCTTTATTAAATCTCACAATGTTGACGTTCGCTTCGATCTTTTTCTCCTCTATCTTGACGTCAGCAGTGTAATAGTAGGCTGCGTCACCACCAAGCATCCGATCTTTCACAAGAACGACTACGCCCGTCCCAATGGTCTGGAAATTTGATTGAAAAAAGACAGTCCAAAGCCCTTCATAATTTTCCATGAAATCCTCCTTTTTTACTGACCCTTAATTCCTAATGCCAAAAAATGATGTGCTGACAATAAATTACAGAGATAGTTTGAAACCAGAGAAGTTCACAAACGCAGTCCATTTGCCCGATAATCACGGGGTACCAACTCGAACTCAGACTTCGCAATAAAAATCTTAATAGATGTTAGCTTACCACCGTTGAGATTTGCGTATCATTAAATGTAAAAGGGGCGTGAATCGCTCACGCCCCCACTTGAAACTCAGAACCCGTTTTTAATCCGCCTTGCGCAGGAACGGCGGGGTATCCAGTTCGTTTTCCTCGTACTGGAGGTCGGGGTGGACGATGAATTTCTTGGCGGCCACTACGCCCAAGGGTTTCTTGGCGGCAGGCTGGCGCGGGTCCGCCGGCCGGGCCACGGGCTGTTCGGGAGCTCGTGCAAAAGTGGGAATTTCCAGGTCTTCCGGCTGGGTGGGCTGGGCCGCAGCCTGAGACCAGGCGGCCAGTTCGGCTTCCGCCCGTTTGCCGATACCGGTGGCGATGACCGTGACCCGAATCTCTTCCACCAAGCTTTCGTCCCAGACCAGGCCCCATTTAATGATGGCCTCTTCGTGGGCCTCTTCCTGGACGATGCCGCAAATCTCTTTCAACTCTTCCATGGAAATGTCGGGGGCGGAGGTGATGTTGATGAGGATGCCCCGGGCGCCGCGGATGGAGATATCTTCCAGGAGGGGACTGGAGATGGCCTTGTGGGCGGCGTCGGAGGCCCGGTTGCCGCCGTTGGCGATACCGGTGCCCATGAGGGCCATGCCTCGTTCTTTCATAACCGTGCGCACGTCGGCAAAATCAACGTTGATAAACCCGGGCACCATAATGAGATCGGAAATGCCCCGCACGGCAAAGCCCAGGACTTCATTGGCCATGCCAAAGACGTCCTTGATGCGGGAATTCTTGGAGCTTAAAGAGAAGAGGCGGTCGTTGGGGATGGTGATGATGGTGTCCACTACCTTGCGCAAGTCCTCGATGCCGTTATCCGCGAGGCGCCGCTTCATCTTGCCTTCGAATTCGAAGGGTTTGCTCACTACGGCCACCGTCAAGGCCCCCAGGTCCCGGCTGAGTTCGGCCACCACCGGGGCGCCGCCGGTCCCGGTCCCGCCGCCCATGCCTGCGGCAATGAAGACCATATCGGCCCCCTGGAGAACTTGCTTGATGTGCTCGGCCTCCTCCATGGCGGCGTTTTTACCCACCTCGGGATCGCCACCGGCCCCCAACCCCCGGGTCACATTGGGACCCAACTGGATTTTGACCGGGGCCAGGCTGCGCTCCAATGCCTGGCTGTCCGTGTTGGCGGCGATAAAGTCTACCCCCACCATCTGGGAGGAAATCATGTCGTTGATGGCGTTGCCGCCGGCGCCGCCCACGCCTAATACTTTGATTTTAGCTGACAATTCGTTGGGGACTAATTGGATTTTCATATGCTACCCCCTCAAAAATCATCATAGCATGTTTCGCATCTTCATACCACCTCGCGAAACCATTTTTTGATCCTATCCATGAAACCTCCTCCTGATGAGCGCTTAAAACCGCGGTTGCCGCCGGACCAGCGGTCGGGGGTACGCTGGGCCTTCTGTTGGCCCCGGAAACCGTAGAGGACCAAGCCCACGCCGGTGGCATAGGACGGGTCATGGATGACGTCAATCAGGCCACTGACCCCCATGGGATACCCGATGCGAGTGTGCATGTTAAAGGCTTCGCCGGCCAACTCCGCCAAGCCGTCCACCAGGGCCGTGCCGCCCACGAGCACCGCGCCGGAATGGAGGGGATGGGTAAAGCGGGCGCGCTGGATTTCCTTACCCAGCAGGCTCAAAATTTCCGCCACTCGCATGTGGATGATCTCCGCCAGGCGGTGGCGGGGCATAGATTGAGTCTCTCGGCCGGTGAGGCCCGCCACATCAATGAGTTCATCCGGGTCTGTTAAGGCATTGAGACAAGCGCCGTAATGTTTCTTCAATTCTTCGGCATGGTTCAGGGATGTGGGCAGACCCACGGCAATGTCGTTGGTCAGATTATTGCCTCCCACCGGCAGGACGAAGTTGTGCCGGAGGGCGTTTTCGGCAAAGATGGCCAGGTCCGTGGTGCCGCCGCCGAAGTCGACGAGGGCCACCCCCAGTTCTTTTTCTTCGTCGGTGAGGACCGCCTCCCCCGCGGCCAGGCCTTGGAGGGCAATGCCGTTCACTTCCAGACCGGCCCGATTGGCGCATTTGATAATATTATTGAGGGAGGTCACAGCCCCGGTGACGATGTGGACCTTGCATTCCAGGCGCACGCCGTGAATGCCCACCGGGTCTTTGATGCCGTCTTGGCCGTCTATCAAAAAGTCCTGGACCAGGGTGTGGATGACTTCCCGATCCGAGGGGATGGCCACGGTGCGGGCAGTCTCGATGACCCGGTCCATGTCCGCAGGGGTCACTTCCCGGTCCTTGATGGCAATGATGCCCTGGCTGTTGATGACCTTGGTTTGGCCGCCGCCGACCCCGGCATAAACCGAACGGATTTCACACCCCGCCATGGTTTCGGCCTCTTCCACGGCGCGACGGATGGCTCGCACGGTATTTTCAATATTTACCACCACCCCTTTGCGCAGGCCGCCGGCGGTGGGCGCCGAGCCCAGCCCCACGATGTCCAACTGTTGATCCCGCACTTCCCCCACCACGGCGCAAATCTTGGTGGTGCCGATGTCCAAACCGACGATCAAGTCTTGAGGCACTTTTCTATCCTATGGGTTTTGGTTATCTTCCATCCCCTTCAGGGTGACCAGCGCCCGGCGGGGATAGTTGAGGTTGATACGCCCAACCCTGGCCAATAACCCTTTTTGTACTAATACGGGCCAGAGCTGGGCAAATTTTTGCAATTTTTCCGCATGGTCGCTCAGACCAAGTTCCAAGGGGGCCCCCACGCCATTGACATAGAGAGTGAATCCCCGTTCCAGGTCCACGTGGACCTCGGAGATATTCTCCAGGTTGAGGGGGGGCGGAGTTTTTTTCAGAACTTCCATGAGATGGAAGGCCTGGGTCATCACCTCGGGCTGGGCCCCCTCCGGAAGCCGGAACTGCTCCGGCCCTAAGCCCGTAATGACGGGAAAATTATGGGGATCTCCAGGAGATAAGGGTTTAAAAAGCATCCCCTGCTGATCCACATAGAGTAACTCTTCGCCCATCTGGACCAGGGCCACCGGGTCCCGCTCCTGAATCCGGATATAAAGGTTCTGGGGCCATTTCCGGGAGACTTCCGCCTTGGCGATCCAGGGATGGGCCATCAGGGAACGCTCCGCCTGCCCCGGACGGATGGCCAAGAGGTTGGCGCCCGCCGCCAGTCTGGCCTGTTGCAGCACCACACTGCGACTGAGGCGCTTGGTGCCCTCAATCTCGATATGGTTGATATCTTTAATGCAAAACCAAGAGCAGGTCAAGAGTTGATGATAACCCACCAGCAAACCCACCGAGAGACCCGCCAGGGTTAAAAACGCCAAAACCCAGGCCATACCCTTGAGCCAGGTGCGGCGGGATTGCCCCTTCACCCGGTTGCGACGATAATTGTTTTGGGAACGCCCCCGGGGCAACAGGCTCTTTTTTCGCACCGGGCGCTGGGGGACGAGACGAGAGTTAGGGCGCACGGTGCTTTTCTTCATGAGAGACCCATCGTCAGGCCCGCGCTTTGATTTTGTAGGCGGGCCAGCAACTCTTCGCCGGTCTTCCAAATATCCCCGGCCCCCAGCGTCAGGACCATGTCACCGGCGTTCAGGTGTTGGAAGATATAATCGACCTTTGCCGTATTTTCTTCAATAAAATGGACCCCGGGGTGGCCGGTGCGCCGGATGCCCTCATAGACGGAGCGGCCGGAGAGGCCATTCAGGCGTTTCTCTCCGGCACCATAAATTTCGGTGATGAAGACCATCCCGGCCTGCTGAAAAACGGGAAAAAATTCCGTTAGCAGGGCCTGGGTGCGGCTGTAGCGGTGGGGCTGGAAGGCCACCACCAGCCGCCGTTTGGGAAAGGCCTGGGCCAGGCCGATCAGGGTAGAGCGAATCTCCGTGGGGTGATGGCCGTAGTCGTCCACCACCAGGATGCCCCGAGCCTCGCCCTTGACCTGACAGCGGCGGTGAATCTGCCCCAGATTGCAAAGTCCTTGCTGGAAGGCCGGAAAGTCCAGCCCCACCATGTGCCCCACCGCGCAGGCAGCCATGGCGTTGAGGACGTAGTGGGACCCCGCCAGGGGCAGGGAGAGGGTCCCCAGGGGTCGGCCCCGGTGCCAGAGGCGGAAGCGGTATCCCAAACCCTGGGGTGACAGGTCGGAGGCGTAAAAATCGGCGGTGTCCCGCTTTAGACTATAGGTAATGAGTTCATGCGGACAGCCTTTAAGGACCGGGGCCAGGTGCGGATCGTCGGCCCAGGCCACCACCCGGGCGCCGGTGGGCAGCCGGGAGATATAGCCGGCAAAGGTTTCCTGGATGTGGGCCAGGTCCCGGTAGTGATCCAGGTGTTCCCGGTCCAGGTTGGTGATAATGCTGATCTGGGGGGATAAGTAGGTGAAAGAGCTATCGGACTCGTCGGCTTCGGCCACGAAGTACTCGCCCCGGCCCAGGATGGCATTGGAGCCCAGATTGTCCCACAAGGCCCCCACCACCACGGTGGGGTCGAGGTTGCCGGCCCTGAGAATCGCGGCGGTCATGGCGGTGGTGGAGGTCTTGCCGTGAGCCCCGGTGATGGCCACCTGGAAGTGATTTTTCATCAGGGCGGCCAGGAGTTGGCCTCGGCGCAGGACGGTAAGCCCCCGGACCCGGGCCGCGGCCAGTTCGGGGTTGTCTTCTTTCACCGCAGTGGAGTGGACCACGACGTTGGCGTCTCCCAGGTTCTCGGCGCGATGGCCCTGGTACGCACGCACCCCCAGGGTCTCCAGGCGCTTTGTAATAGCGTTAACGGCCAAATCCGAACCGCTGACACGATGCCCCTGGCTCACCAAAAGCTCCGCCAGGCCGCTCATGCCAATGCCACCGATGCCGATGAAGTGGTAGGTTTTTTTATTATTCAATTCCATCATTTTTTCTGAATATTCTTAATATGGTTCAATGTTGTGACGGCGGGCAGTGCCCGCCCTACATTTATTCAGGCTCTTCGCTGTTTGGTGTGGGTAAATATCCCGATTCTGTGGTCTAAGTCAA
>DZCR01000142.1 GCA_022736495.1 Desulfobacca acetoxidans | reverse complement strand
GCCGGGAGCGGCGGGTGAGGTCGGTTACCCCGCCCACAAAACGGAAATAAATGTGGTTCCGGGGAGGGTCGGACTCCATGCGGGCATCCACCAGATTGAAGTGGTAGCCCAACCGCAGGTGCAAATTCATATAGGTGTCGCTGATCACCGCCAGGTTAAAGCCGCTCACGTTGGTGGCGACCGCGGTTTTGCTGATGCTGGACATCATTCCCTGAAAGTCCACCGGGACGGGTTCGGTGCTCCAGACCCCGGGGCCGGACAGGCCTTGCCATAAGGCCTTCATGGGCAACGAGCGGATGTGCTCCGGCAAGAGCTTGGTCCCTTGAGCTTCCGGAGCGATGCCGCCGCCCAGGTCCAGGACCTTCAATCCCAGGGGGATGTCGGAAACCAGGGTGAAAATTCTAACACCCTTGAAACGTTTGACAAATCGGGGCAGGTCCAGCAATTCTTCCACGGCCTTTTCGTGGATGAACCGGATGACGTCGTGGACGGATTGGCAGCCCTCGGGGGTAAAATTCGGGTCCTGGGGGTCAATGAGATGGAGTGGGGCGATGCGGGCCAGGATCCGCCGGAGCAGCCGGAATTCCGGGGCATCCTCAAAGGCCAGGGACTGGAACAGTTCGTAGCGGAGCAGTTCGTTCACCCGGCCGGCATAGATGATGCGCTGTTTGGTGTCCACGGTGACCTCCAGGCCTTCCTTGAGGATCTCCATGGCTTCCTCCACCCCTACCAGGGTGGGCACCCGGAATTCCCGGGCGATAGTGGCCAAATGCCCCGCGGCCGAACCCCGCTCTGCCACCAGGGCCGCGGCCTTGGGCACAATGCGGGCCAGCCAGGGGGCCGTGTATTTGGTTACCAGCACGGCTCCGTCGGGAAACTTCTCCATGTCCGCGTCTGAGGAGATTTGCGCCACGGTGCCGGCGCCCACCCCGGCGTGGGCCACCACGCCGGTGCCGCGAGTCAGGACGGGATACAGGGCGCAGGTCCTGGAAATATCCTGATAGGGGGGGGGCTGCACCAGTTCAAACTGCAGCAGCTCTTTCGCCCGGCCGGCATAAATGACGCGCTGCCTGGTGTCCGCGGTGACCTCCAGGCTGTCCTTCAGGATCTCCGTGGCGCCTTCCACCCCCAACAGGGTGGGCACCCGGAATTCCCGGGCGATGGTGGCCAGGTGCCCCGCCAAGGAGCCCGTCTCCACCACGATGGCCGCGGCCTTGGGCACGATGCGGGCCAGCCAGGGCGCGGCGTATTTGGTCACCAGCACCGCGCCCTCGGGAAACTTTTCCATGTCTGCGTCTGAGGAAATTTGTACTACGAGCCCAGCGCCCACCCCGGCCTGGGCCACCACCCCGATGCCCCGCATCAGAACGGGATACAGGGCGCAGATTTCGTAAATCTCCTGAGGTATGGGCACCGAGGTCCTGGAAGGCTGCAAGGCCCGAGATTGGAGGATCCAGCAATCGCCTTCCGGGTCCATGGCCCATTCGATCTCCTGGGGACGCTTGAAGTAGCGCTCCAGGCTTTGGGACAGGCGCACCAGGGTTTGAATGGCCGATTCCGGGAGGGTTTCCCGGTCCCGATCCTCTTCGGGCACCGGCACCTCTTCCTCCCCGCCGCCCGCCAGCCCCCGGCACTGACTTTCCTTGCGGGCAATTTCCCTGGTGAGCACCCGGTAGGGCTCGCCCCGCTCCACCACATAGCGGTCCACCGGGTCTTTACCCTCTACCACGGTGCGGCCCAGGCCCCAGGAGGCAAAAATCACGATATCGTTGGGCTCCTGACTACAAACATCCAAGGTATGCACCACCCCGCTGGCCAGACTGGGGATCTGTTCCTGGCACAGCACCGCCATAGCCGCCTCTTCCCCCAGCATCCCCATCTTTTGGCGATAGATGAGGGCCTCGGGAGAATAGAGGCTGGCCAGCACTTTTTTATAGGCCGTGAGGATGTTGCGAACCGGGACTTGCAATTGGCTCTCATGTAGGCCGGCGAAGGAGAGCTCGCCATCTTCGCCGTAGGCGCTGGACCGGACGGCCCAAGGCCCGCCCTTCTCGGCCTGGCGTTTGATCTCAGCGGCCACTTCGTGGGGCACCACGCCCGCCAAAACGCTGTACTGGATTTGGCGCGAGGCCTGGTGTTCATCAAGTTCCCCCGCCACCCAGTCTTCCAGCAGGGCATGAATCCTTGCTTCCAGGTGGTTGTGCTCCAGGAAGAGCCGATAGGCCCGGCTGGTGATAACGAAGCCGGGCGGTACGGGCAGGTGCAGGTTCTGGATGGCCGCCGCCAGGTGGGCGGCTTTGCCCCCGATGAGCTCGGGACGATCCTGGGGGGCCGCTTCCAGGGGGATTACCAGGGGCATCTCTTTGGAGAGGATCAGCCGTCCCCGGAGCTCGGCCCCCAGGGGAATAAAAATGCGGTCGATGGCCTGGAACAGGTCCAGGTACCGGTTGGAGGTAATGAGGTTCAGGCCCTTTACCATGCGGAGCAGCAGGGTCTGGATTTCCTCG
Source organism: Desulfobacca acetoxidans (assembly GCA_022736495.1). The sequence continues at coordinate 5,766 of DZCR01000142.1, read as the reverse complement.
CTGGTGTCGATCAAGTATTTGCGGTCGAAGATATATTCCCCGCCGGATTTTTCTCCCAGGTCGGCAATGAGCTCCATGACCCGCTGGTGGTCTTGCAACAGGTCCTGGAAATGTTCAAAGATCTCCGGAAAGGCTACCAGGTCCAGCTTGCGATGGCGCATCCTGTTCCAGAGAGTTTTGACGGCTTGCCACATGCGATTTTTTCCAAGTTACCAGATGAGGCTTTTATAAATGGGCCCGGAGCGCGGCGTCCGTATGGCTTCAGCCCGGGCCCGCCTCCTAAAGAGCAGCAGGCTTAATGGTTAAATTTAAGCACGATAAATGATTTAGGCAAACAAGCCCAGACAAAAATGCCGGGTCCCTTAGTGCCCGCCGCCGCCCTTGAAGAGGAAGCCCATGGCAAACCCCGTGACGATGGCGATGACCACCGCAATCACCCCGTAGGCGGCCCCGTGCTGAAAAGCCAGGTTCGCCAGCAGGGCCGGAAAGCCCACCATGGCCACCGTCAGATCGGTGCTGGCGCTACTCACCACCTTGCCGTCGGTAATCACCGAGAGTATGACCTTATAGGTGTCAGGCTTGGTGTTGGTGGGGAGGAAAAACGTCCCCTGCACCGGGTTTTGTCCCCTGGCGGCGGCCTTAACTTTCAAGGCCCCGGGAAAGGTGGCGTAGATATTTTCGCTTTCCTTGAGCTCCAGGAATTGCTTCATAAACAATGGCCGCTCCGACGGTTCGATGTCGCCGGAAAAAGTTATGCGCTTCTCCAGGGACTGGTACCCCCAGGTGGCCGCCCCCGTTGTCGAGGTGAGCAGTTCTTTGGCGGTGCTCATGACTAAATAAAGGGAAGGGGCGTCATGCACTGTGATTTCGCCGACGTTCATCCACAAAAAGCCGCGGCGGCCTTTGCGCATGAGGGGTATATCCGCGCTGCGACCAACCACCTCCAGGACCGCTTGGGCCCCGGCAGGGATGGAACCTTCCACGGTCACTGTCTGCCCGGAAAAGAAGGCGCCGATCTGCACGTTATCCGGAGATACCTTGAGGGTGGGTTCAGCGCCTTGGGCCGCCAATGACCTGGCCAGCAGCACTCCCAGCATCACCACCGTAACCATGAGAGAACGATATGCCATGCGTTTCATCTCAATGCCCACCCTTGTGCGCCAGCAGGAGATGGGGCGGGAGCACCAGGCTCACCAGCATCTGCACCATCACCACCAAGACGATGGAGGCCAGGAGAATCTTGAGCTGGTCGGCCTTGAGCCGCCGGCTGAGGCGCACCCCGAACTGGGCCCCCAAGGTGGAGCCCAGCAGCAGGATTATGGCCAGGACCATGTCCACCGTGTGGTTGGAGATGGACTGCATGATGGTGACGTTGATGCAGGTGAAGAGGATCTGAAAGAGGCTGGTGCCCACCACCACGTGCATGGGCATGCGCAGCATATAAACCATCACCGGCACCATAATGAAGCCACCGCCTACGCCCATGATGGCTGCCAGAATCCCCACGAACACCCCCAGGATGAGGGGGAGCAGGGGAGAGAGGGTAACTCCCGACTTGTCAAAATGCATCTGGTAGGGCAGCGCCTGGATCATGCGGTTGTACAAGGAGACTTTGGCCGGGGTCGCCTCCACCCGCTTGGATTCCACCGGTTTTTTGCGCAGGCTCTGGAGGCTTTCCATGAACATATAGAAGCCGATGACGCCGAGCATGACCACGTAAGTGATCTTGATGACGAAGTCCGCATTGCCCATGGCCCGGAGCACCTTGATGAATTGCACCCCCACGGTGCCCCCGAGCACCCCGCCGAGAATGAGGAGGAGCCCCATCTTGAAGTCCACGTTTCCCAGGCGGTAATGGGCAAAAGTCCCGGAGGTGGACGCGGCCACAATCTGATTGGAGTCCGAGGCCGCCGCCACGGTGGAGGGAATGCCCACCATGATCAACAGCGGGGTCATGAGAAAGCCGCCCCCCACGCCGAAGAGCCCGGAGAGGAAACCCACGGCGCCCCCCAGACCAAAGAGAAGCAGGATATTGGTGCTGTTTCCAGCCAAAGGTAGATAAAGGTCAAACATGTGCAGCGCTCCCCTCCTTTAAGTGACGTTCAGGTCCGTCAGGCGGGTTACTTTTCCCTGGCCTCGCACCAAAAGAATTTCCCCGCCGATATGCTGATGCAGACTTTTCAGTGCGGCCGCGCAGCCGGGATAGCGCTCCCGGCGGTCGTCCTCGGGCCACCCCAGGATCATGAACTGCAAGCCGTTCTGGACTTGGGCGAAGGCCAGGACTTCAGCGCAGAAGGCCCCGGCAGCTAAAAAGATCTCCAGGCTCACCCCTTCTTGCTGGCAGCGCTCCCGGACCTTCCCCAGCCAGAGGCTCTGCTCTTCTCTGAGGCCGGACAGAGAAATGTCACCGGGTTCACCGGCGTCCCCGGGGTTCGGCGGCAGCACCGCCATGAGCACCAGGGATAATCCCAGGCGCGCCGCCAACTGCACCGCATAGGAGGCGGCACGGGAGTCCGGCATATCTAGGTCGATGGCTAAGAGCACCCGCTTGTTCATGTCCCTTGACGTAGATGCACCAATCGGGCCAATGCAAATTATTCTTTAAAAACAGTTAGATAACAAAATGCGGTGAGAGTTGTTGTTTCATATTGGAATGAGACTGAGCAGGGGAAGGCCAAAGAGGTTGGGCAGTGCAGGCTTAAGGCTTATTTCATTTTGAAACCTAAGTGGTGAAACAGGTTTTGGGCTGCATGAATCAACGGTTCATGGGCAGGCGAGGGGGCCTACATTACATTTCATGAGGTCTTGGACAGGCCGTACTTTTTCATCTTGCGCCAGAGGGTGGTGCGGGGCAAATCCAGGATGCGGGCGCTCTCTCCCACTTGGTGATTGGTGTGTTCCAGGACTTTTCGGATGTAATCCCGTTCCTGTTCCTCCAGGGTATTCCAGTGGCCGTTATTGGCCGGGGTAAAATCCTGGAGGTCCGGGGGCAGATCCGCCAGGGTCACGATGTCCCGTTCCGCCAGGGCCACGGCCCGTTCGATGATGTTTTGCAGTTCCCGGACATTGCCGGGATAGGAATAGGCCCGCAGCACCAAACGTGCGGCCTTGTCGATGCCTCCGATGGGTTTGGCGAATTTGTGGCTGAAGAGGTTCAAGAAGTACTGGATCAACAGCGGGATGTCTTCCGGGCGCTCCATGAGGCTGGGCAAAGTGATTTGCACCACGTTCAGGCGGAAGTAGAGGTCCTCCCGGAAGCGGCCCTTGGCCACCGCCTGTTTCAAGTCTTTGTTGGTGGCTGCAATGAACCTGAGGTCCAGTTGGATGGGCCGGTTGCCCCCTACCCGGGTGATCTGGTTCTCCTGGATGACCCGGAGGAGTTTGCCCTGCATGGACAGGGGCATATCGCCGATTTCGTCCATGAATACCGTGCCCCGGTGGGCGGTTTCCAGGATGCCGATTTTCGTGGCGATGGCCCCGGTGAAGGCCCCCCGCTCATAGCCGAACAGCTCGCTGGCGATCAACTCCTCGGTGAAGCCGCCGCAGTTAAAGGCCACAAAGGGCCGGGTGCGCCGGGCACTCTCCCGGTGGATGAGGCGGGCCACCAGTTCTTTGCCTGTGCCGCTTTCCCCCTGGATGATGACGTTACAGTCCAAAGGGGCCACTTTGCGGGTAACGTGGAAGACCTCCTTCATTTTGGGGCTGACCCCGATCATCTCCCCCCAGCCATCCAGGGGTTCCAGCCGGGCTTTGAGCTGGCGATTTTCTTCCAGAAGGCGCTTGTGTTCCAGGGCCCGGCGGGTCAGATTGCGGATTTCTTCCAACTTCAAGGGCTTGGCCACATAGTGAAAGGCGCCTTTTTTGATGGCCCCGATGGCCGCATCGATGGAGGCGTGGCCGGTAATCAGGATGACCTCGACTTCGGGGAGCCGGGATTTGGCCTGCTGCAAGGCTTCCATGCCATTGAGGCCGGGCAGCACTACATCCAAAAAGACCAGATCAAAATTGCCCAGTTCCAGGTCCCGGAGAAAATCCTCTCCCGAACCATAGGTCTTGACACTGTGGCCGTCTTTTTCCAGGGTTGCCTGCAGCCTTTTCTGGACGATCGCTTCGTCATCCACAATGGCAATGTTCATGGCACGTAAAATTCCTGTCCGTTACGGATCATGCTATGTATGGAGGGGGAGCGTCACGGTAAAGGTGGTGCCCGCCCCGACGCGGCTCTTGACCTCGATATGGCCGCCGTGTTTTCCCACAATGCCGTAAGTCACCGACAGGCCCAGGCCGGTGCCCCTGCCCACTTGCTTGGTGGTGTAGAAGGGATCAAAGATCCGGGTGAGATGTTCCGGGTCGATACCCACCCCGGTGTCGGCCACGTCAATGATCATCCACTGCCCGTCGGCGGAGGGGTGGGCGGAGATACTGAGGGTGCCCCCGTCCAGCATGGCCTGGACGGCATTGATGAATAAATTGAGGAAGACCTGTTGCAGACTTTTCTTTTCACCGTAGATGGGCGGCAGGTCCGGGGGGATATCCTCTTCCACGTGGATGCCTGAGAGGGTGAGTTGGTTGCGGACCAGCTTCAAGGTATCCTGGATGACCGCACCCACGGGCAGGGCTTCAAATTCCGGGTGCTCGGCCCGGGAGAAATCCAGGAGGCCTTTGACGATATCCGAGGCCCGCTCGGACTGGATCAAGATATCCTGGATCAGGCCCATGGCTTCATCCTGGGACAGGTCCTTAAAATCCTCCTTGAGCGACTCCGCGGTGAGCACGATATTATTGATGGGGTTGTTCAACTCATGGGCGATGCCCGAGGTCAGGGTGCCCACCGCGGCAATTTTCCGGGACTGCACCAGTTGGTCCTGATGCACCTCGAGCTCGTGAATCATGCGGTTGAAGGCCCGGAACAGGGCGAAGAATTCCTCTGAAGAGGTGCCGGGACCCGATTCCGGCAAGGGCGTGAAATCGCCGTGGGCGATCTTGTCCATGGCCTGCTGCATCTGGACCAGGGGCTGCACCAGCATCCGGGAAAGGTAGAAGGCCACCACGATCCCCAGGGCCAAGAACACCACCACGGAAAAGATGAAAAGGATCATGGCTCGCTGGAATAGGCGGTCGATCAGGAGACGTTCTTCTTTTACCCAGTTTTCGGTAATATTGAGCAGTTCCTGGCCCTGGTGGCGCAGGGCTTCTTCCAAGGGAACAAAATTCTGGTTCCCAGGCCCGCCCCCGTCCTGATTAAGCCGCGCTTTAATCCGGGCCAGAATCTCCTGATAACGATTCAGGATGAGGGGGAACTGCGGGACCCCTGGAGTCTTCGTCAATCGCAAGATCTCGGATTCATGGCTCCGATAAATACCTTCCACGCGCTGCAGATAGGTCTCGGCTTCGTTGAAACTGGCCATTTGCCGGTAAAGAAAGAAATTTTTCTCCACCCGGCGCAACTCCAGGATAGTTTGAAACAGATCGTCGGTAAGTTCCAGGAGGCCCAGGCGATGGCCGATTTCCCGGTGGACCTGGAAGCTGAACGCCGAAAAAATCAATACCGACAGGAGACTGAACAGGAAGGCGATAATGATCTTGCGCCGGATTTTAAAGGTAGCTTTCTGCATAGTCCGTGAAGTTTGGAGGGAATTAAGCAACTTTATACTAATTATTAAGGCATAACAAGAACCTGAAAGGAATTAAAGGAGAGCCTGGGGACAAAGGTTATAGCGATTGCCAAAAGTTTTTTCCGATAAAGCGTTAGAAAAATTTACGCGA
>DZCR01000141.1 GCA_022736495.1 Desulfobacca acetoxidans | reverse complement strand
TGTTTTTACTCCTTAGTTCTCTGGAAATATTAATTAGAAACAGTTACAAACAAATCTGATTTTTGTCATTCCGTTACAATTCCTCAATCACAACCTCGCTGTTGGTATACACGCACAACGACGCCGCGATGCTCATGGCCTCCCGGCAAATCTCGGCGGCGGAGAGCTTTGTATGTTTCATCAAGGCCCGGGCTGCGGACAGGGCGTAAGGGCCGCCGGAGCCGATGGCCATCACCCCTTCGTCGGGTTCGATGACGTCGCCGGTGCCGGAGATCAGCAGCGCCCCGGTGGCGTCCACCGCCAGGAGCAAGGCCTCCAGGCGCCGGAGAATCTTGTCGGTGCGCCAGTCCTTGGCCAACTCCACCACGGCCCGGGTGAGGTTGCCCTGGTGCTTCTCCAGCTTGGCCTCTAATCTCTCGAACAGCGTCAAGGCGTCGGCCGTGGACCCGGCGAAGCCCACCATGATCTTGCCGTGATAGAGCCTCCGGACCTTTTTGGCATGGTGTTTCATCACCATGTCGCCCATGGTCACCTGGCCGTCGCCAGCCAGGGCAACTTTATCGCCCCGGCGCACCATGAGGACGGTGGTGCCGCGGAATTTCTGATTATCGCTCATCTTAGCCAGCTTCTAACCTCCCAATTACCTCGCCTAGCGCTGCATCAACCGGCTTGCAATCAGTTCCCCAGCAGAGCTTGGGCCAAAATTGCGTTCCCAAGCCGGAGCTTGGGAACGAGTATATCGAGGAGCGCCGTGCGCACCCTACGTGGCGGGCTGGAGCCCGCCCTACCGATCCTTTTCGCCTTTTAACCTTTTCCCCTTTTCGCCCTCATTTACTCCGGGGATGCGCCTTGTCGTACTCCTCCATCAAATAATCCAGGTTGAGGTGCAAGTATCGCCCCGTGGTGGAGATGGAGGCATGGCCCAGCAGCTCCTGCACGGCCCGCAGATCGGCCTGGCCTTCCAGCATGTGGGTGGCGAAGCTGTGGCGCAGGCCGTGGGGCGTTAAGCCCTGGGAGAGCCCCGCTTTTCTCACCCACTTGGCCACCAGCCGGGCCACGCCCCGGGTGGAGAGGCGGCGTCCCCGGGAATTAACAAACAGGGCGGTTTCGTCTCCGGTCCCAAGGTGCGCCAGATGTCGGAGCCGCAGGGGCAGATAGGCCGACAGCGCCGCCTTGGCCGGTTCGCCCAGGAAGGCCAGACGTTCCTTGCTCCCTTTGCCCCAGACCCGGAGGATTCCTGGGCCTAAGTCGAGGTCTCCCAGGCTGAGGCCGGCGAGTTCCGAGAGGCGGAGTCCGCCACCGTAAAACACCTCCAGGATGGCTTTATCCCGGCAGGCTCCAAAGTCATCGCCCTTAAGCTCGCCCAACAGGTGAAAGGCTTCGTCCACGCTGAGATAGTGGGGCAGGGCCTTTTCCAGCTTGGGGCTGGGGGCCAGTTTGGCCGGGTTTTGGGTCAAAACGCCGGTGCGCTGCAGGTACTTGAAAAAGGTGCGCAATGCAGAGAGCTTGCGGGCCACCGTAGTCTTGCGGTGGGTCTTCAAAGCTGTGGCCAGAAAGGCCCGCAGATCTTTATAGGCTACCTGCTTCAGTTCAGCGTCTTGCGTCTCCCGGGCGTAAAACTCCAGAAACTGGGTGAGGTCGAGGCGGTAATTTCTCAAGGTATGGGGCGACATCTGCCGCTCTACCTTGAGGTACCGCAAAAATTCTTCTAGATGATCCCCGCTACCCACAGCCCTGGAATCCTTGGGAAAAACTCTCCTATTTTCCCATTAACTTATTTGAATTAAAAATTTTATCATGAACTTGTCGCAATGCCAAAGATTATCGGCGCCGAAGCCAGCGCCACCACCTCCTTAATGCCATGCTAAAAAACAATCAACCCTGGAATCAATTTGTCATCCAGGCACCTTGACTTAAAAGACAGTCGCTACAAAAAATAAATTACCTGTATGATCGCAGCTCGGTATTGAACCCAGGCTCCCCAGGGTTTGATGCCGGTTTTGCAATAGGTTGTAGGGGGCAAAACCCAGGGATTGTTTCGAAAACATTGTCCTTTCCCCTTGCCGCGCCCGGTCTGGGTCCTTATTTTAAAATACAGTCCTAATAGGGGCCCGGCGGCGGAAACCGGCCGCCTAATTCGCCAAAAGGAGTGACGTTCATGGCTCACACCATCGCGGAATTGAAGGACAAGATTCACCTGATGTACCCGGATATCGACAAGTACGGCGTGACTTCTACCCTCACCTTTGACAAAGGCAAAAACGCCTACGTCCTGGAGTTGAGGAAAGATCAGCACCACCTGGCCACTTACATCGACAAGGTGGACGCGGACAAATGCATGGATAACATCGAATGCATCCACTTGGGAGTGCAAATTGGCCAATTTCTGGAAAACTTCAAAACGGTATGATAATAGATTATAATTAAGCCAAAACTTGGTTTTGGCCGACAAGTAAGGTATGAAGGCGCGCCGGCGGGGAGGCTGGCCGCCTTTGGGTAAGAAGGCGGGGTGCAGTAAGGGGGCGCCTAACGGCCTGCCCCCTGCATCGGAAAATCAGGAACTATCCAAGTCTCAAGCACAATGGTAAACTAAACAACCATGACTTTTTTCAAGGGATCCAATCCGAACCGGCTGGAAAAATATCATCAACGGCGGCGCTGGGCCCGGCGGCTGAGCCTGATTTTGTACGGCCTGGTGTTCACCGGGTTTTTGCTGGTGGCTGCAGCCGGGGTATTCATCTATTTCCATTTCTTGCGGGACCTCCCGGATTTTACTCAGGTCAAGGAATTCCGGCCCTCGGTGATCACCCAGATCTACGCCCGGGACGGCCAGCGGATCGGGGAGTTCTATTCGGAGCGGCGTATCGAAGTGCCTTACAGCCGCCTGCCCCGGCATCTGATCCTGGCCTTTGTGGCTGCAGAAGACGCCCGCTTCTTCGAGCACCCCGGGGTGGACATCACCGGCATCGTCCGGGCCTTTTTCCGCAACCTGGAGGCCGGCGAAGTGGTCCAGGGCGGCAGCACCATCACCCAGCAGGTGGTGAAGCGTATCCTCCTCACCTCTGAGAAGAGCTTCGCCCGGAAGATCCGGGAAGCGGTGCTGGCCTACCGCATCGACCACTACATGACCAAGGAAGAAATCCTCGACGTTTACCTGAACCACATCTTCCTGGGTCACGGGGCCTACGGGGTGGAAGCCGCGGCCCAGGAGTACTTCTCCAAGCACGTGGAAGACCTGAATCTGGCGGAGGCGGCCATCCTGGCGGGCATCCCCAAGGCCCCCAGCCGCTACGACCCCTACCTCAACCCCCAGCGGGCCAAGGAGCGCCAGGCCTACGTGCTCCGGCGCATGGCCGAAGTGGGATTCATCAGCAAAGAGCAGGAAGACGCCGCCTTCCGGCAGCCCATCAAGCTCAAGCCTTACCGGCCGGAATGGATCAAGGATTGCGGCTACTTCACCGAGCACGTGCGGACTCTGCTGGAAGACCGTTTCGGCAAGGAATCGGTCTACAATATGGGCCTGCGGGTGTATACCACGGCGGACGTGCATCTCCACAAAGTGGCGCATGAGGCCATCCAGGAGGGCCTCGACGGGCTCATCCAGCGCAATGGCTACCGGGGGCCCCTGAATCATTTTCACGGCAAGGAGATGGTGTCCTACCAGAATCGCCAGGTCAAGTATTACCGGAAATACCCGCCCCGTAAGGGCCTGGCGGTAACCGCCCTGGTGGTGAATTCCCCCGATCGGCGCCGGGGCGCCAAGGGCGTTTATTTTCGGCTGGGAGACCAATGGGGCAGCCTCAGGGACCCCAGCGGCAGTAAATCCCGGGCCTCCACCCCGGTGGCTTCTCTCAGACCCGGGGATGTGGTCCAGGTGCGCCTGCTGAGCCGGGAGGGCCAGGCGAAAATGTGGACCGCGGAATTGATCCCCGCCCCCATGGTCCAGGCCGCAGTGGTTTCCATGGAATTAAAGACCGGAAAGGTTCGGGTTCTCATGGGGGGTAAGGACTTCGGCGACAGCACCTTCAACCGGGCCACTCAGGCCCGGAGGCAACCCGGCTCGGCCTTTAAACCTATCCTGTACGCCGCCGCGGTGGAAAAAGGCTACCGCCCGGATTCCATTCTGGTGGACGCCCCCCTGTCGCTGCCCGGAGGCCGCCACGGCCAGTTGTGGTCGCCGCAAAATTATGACCACCGCTTTTACGGCCCCATCCCCTTATCTTACGCCATAGCCCATTCCCGTAACGTGCCCGCGGTGCGGCTGATGATGGCCATCGGCGTCCCGGCCACGGTCCGCATGGCCAAAACCCTGGGGATCTCCAGCCCTATCTTTCCCAATTATGCTTCTGCGCTGGGAGCTTCCGATGTCACCTTGATGGAGCTGACCCGAGCCTACTCGGCCTTCCCCAATGACGGCAAGTTGATCGACCCGATTTGCATTAACCGGATCGAAGATCGGGATGGCCGGGTTTTGGTGGAAAACCGGCCTCATGGCCAGCAGGTGATCAGCCCGCAAACCGCCGAAACCATGACCAATCTCTTGATGGGCGTGGTGGAGCGGGGCACCGCCACCCGGGTTCGGGTCCTGGGGCGGCCCCTGGGAGGCAAAACCGGCACCACCAATAAGACTCGGGACGCCTGGTTTATCGGCTTCACGCCGTCTTTGATCACCGGGACCTGGGTGGGGATGGACGATGAACGCAGTCTGGGCCCCAAGGAGACCGGCTCCGCGGCTGCGGCCCCTATTTTCATCGCCTACATGAAAGAGGCCTTGAAGGGCACGCCGGTGGAGCAATTCCAGGAGGCATCGGGCACCGTGCTGGCCAAGCGTGGCAGTGAGGAGGACGGCAGCAGCCCCACGGATGATGAAGCTGCGGCGCAATCCGATGAGACCTTCTACCCCGAGGATGAGACCTCCCCGGAGCAGGCCCCCACCCCCCAGGCCTCCAGTCAGCAATTCTTTAAGAATGATTTGGGTGATTGAGGCAAGTTTTCGGTTTTCAGAATATAAAGTTTAAAGATAATGAGGGGCTCGGCGCGAGGCATCACGTCTTTGGCGTTCAGGGCCTTAGATCATGTACCATCTTTCAGGAGCGTCTATGCGACAGATCGAGGTGGCCCAGGTCACCCAGGCCGTAAAAGCCGCAGCCATTGCCGCCAATTATGAGCCCGGCGCCGATCTTTTGGCCGCTCTGGCCCAGGGGTTAGAGGCCGAAGAATCCCCCAGCGGCAAAGAAATTTTCCGGCAACTGCTGGAAAACGCGCGCATTGCCCAAGAAGACCGCATTCCCCTGTGCCAGGATTGCGGCTTGGCCATTATCTTTGCCGAAGTGGGCCAGGACGTCCACCTGGTGGGTGGTGATTTTACGGAAGCGATTAATGAGGGGGTGCGCCAGGGGTACGGCGAAGGCTATTTGCGGAAATCTCTGTGCCACCCCTTGACCCGGGTCAACACCGGGGATAATACCCCGGCCGTCATCCATACCGAGATTGTGCCGGGGGACCGCCTCAAACTCACCGTGGTGCCTAAGGGTGGGGGTAGCGAAAATATGAGCCGCCTCTATATGCTCAAACCGGCTGAAGGCCTGGCCGGCGTGAAAGAGAAAGTTATCAGCACCGTAGAGGAGGCTGGTCCCAACCCTTGCCCCCCCATTATCGTGGGAGTGGGCATCGGGGGCGCGTTTGAACGGGCCGCCTTGCTGGCCAAAAAGTCCCTGCTGCGGGAATTGGGCCAGGCCAACTCCGATCCGGAACTGGCCGACCTGGAGCGCCAACTTTTGGGCGAGGTCAACGACCTGGGCATCGGACCCCAGGGACTGGGGGGCCGAGTGACTGCCATGGCCGTCCATATCCTGATGCAGCCCTGCCACATTGCCTCGCTGCCGGTGGCGGTCAACATTCAATGCCACGCTTCCCGGCATAAGGAAGTGGTGCTTTAATACGGTTTTCGGTTATTTGCTAGTGGTTTTTGCGTGGGAAACGGACAAAAAAGGTGAACCATGGCCAAAACGGTTAAATTGTCGCCGCCCCTGACCGACCAAGACGTGCTGCAGTTGGACATCGGCGATACGGTCATAGTCAGTGGGGTGATTTATACAGCCAGGGATGCGGCCCACAAGCGTCTGGTGGATATGCTGGCCCGGGGCGAGCCTCTGCCCATGGACATACGGGGACAGATTATCTATTACGTGGGACCCAGCCCAGCCCGCCCCGGTCGCGTCATCGGCGCCGCCGGCCCCACCACCAGCTATCGCATGGATTCTTATGCCCCGACCCTGATTAAGCTGGGTTTGAAGGCCATGATCGGCAAAGGCAAACGTTCTGCCGAAGTCATTGCCGCCCTGCAAGACCATAAGGCTGTCTATTTAGGGGCTACCGGCGGCGCTGGGGCGCTGATCTCCCAGCGCATCAAGACCGCAGAGGTGATCGCCTTTCCCGAACTGGGGCCGGAAGCCGTCCACCGCCTGGAAGTGGAAGGTTTTCCCACGATTGTCATCAATGATTGTCAGGGCCGGGACCTTTATGAACTGGGGGTCAGACAATACCGCCGTGCCGCCGCCCGCTAACAGGGCTGAACCGGGATGAGGAGCATCCCTCCCAGAGGACGCCGCGATGGAAATGCCCATGGACCTGGCAGAGGTTGCCGCCCGGATCAAGGAAAAGCGGCGCATCTTTCAGGAATATAATTTTGGCCCCCTGAAGGATAACGCCCTCAAGACCTTCTACGACCTGGCCCAGGAATATGAGACCATAGAAAATTTCTACCGGGTCGCGGTGGGCGTGATCAAGGAATTTTTTGATCTGGACGCGCGCCTCTACCAAGTCTGCGCCGAGGGTTGGCTGGAACTGAAGTGCGATAGCCTCCGGGGGCTCTATCCTGATAAGACCCATCCACCCGAGCACGTCCATCTGGCCAATCAGGCCTATGCTGCGGATGGCGGCCTGGTGCTCCCCATCCGGGGCAACCTGCTCCTGGTAAACCAGCTCCCCTTTTACGCCAAGGAACAGCTCATCGGTATGCTGGAATTATACCCGGAGAACAAAATCTCTGAAGCGGACCGCTTTTTTTTCGAAAAGTATGCCAACCGCCTGGGCTACAACGTCCACGTGAAGATCATCGCCCGCCAGAATATTCAGCACATCCGCTTCATCAACAGTCTGGTGGCCGATATCGAACACAATGTGATCATCCCCAACATCAGCCTCAGCCTTTACCTCCGGCATTTGCGCAACAAGATCAAAAATCTGCAAGAAATGGAGTGCGTCTGCGAAATCAGAAATCCTGAATTTCCCGGGCAAGCGGATGCCCGCCAGGTCTTTCGCAACCTGATTGCTGAGCTGGAACAGGACTACGAGCACCTGGAGCAGCACTACAAAGGGGTCAGTCTCTTCATCGAATCCCTGTTCCGGCTGTCCCATTTCCAAAAGGGCCAGTTCGTCCTGCGGCGGCGGACTACCCGGGTAACCAAGGAAATCATCGAACCGCAGTTAAATCTCTACATGGACAAGCTCCGGGAGCGCAATATCGAGATTGATACCGGCGCCGGGGTTATGCCCGACGAAGACCTGCCCCTGTCGGTGGATAAAGGCCTGATGTCCCAAGTCTACGCCAACCTTTTTTCCAATGCGGTCAAGTATGCCCGCCGTAACTATGAGGGGCACAAGTACATCGCGTATGGCCGGGACCATCTGAAGGACTATTTCGGCCCGGGAAAAGACGGCGTCAAGTTCAACGTCTTCACGACCGGTCCCCATATCTCCCCGGAAGATGTGTCCCACATCTTCGACGAGGGCTACCGGGGCACTAATATCGATGGTGAGGTGGGGACCGGCCGGGGGCTCTTCTTTGTGCGCAACGTGGTGGAAACCCACGGCGGTGAAGTAGGATACGAGGCCACTCCCGGGGGCAATAATTTCTACTTCGTGCTGCCTCTGGTGGTGGCGCCGGAAGGGCCGCTGCCTGAAGGCCTGGACTCTCCTGACCAAAGCCCTGAGAAAGCATGAGCGTCCGCTATCTGGCCGAAGAACTCTACCGCTGGACCCGCAAGGTGGAGGACCTGGAGAAGGCCCTGGCTGCCCTGGAACTTGATGCCGATATGCAGGAGCGCACCCGGTTGGAAATGGAACTCCTCCGGGCCAGGCAGGAATTGGCCCACATGCGGGCGGTCCTGGACTCGAAAAAGGAGCCGCCCAGGATTTGATTTTTAGACCCAAGTCTGTTCCCTGCAACCTGCCTTTTGATACCAAACTGCGATCATACAGATAATTTATTT
>DZCR01000140.1 GCA_022736495.1 Desulfobacca acetoxidans | reverse complement strand
CATCGGACTGGCCTCTGCCGGCCCCACTGCTTCCAACAGGCCCGCCGTTTGCAGACTGGCAATGAGGTGGCGGCATAGGGAGGGCTTGAGATGGACATGCCATTCTGCTTCCCCAAAGGGCTCGCCCCCGGTGGCCACGAGCCAGTCGCAGACCTTATCAACATGGCTTTCAGGTAAGTGGGGGAGCGCTTCCCGCAATTTTGGCGCCAGGGCGTCGACCAGAACTACTAAAAAACGGGTGGCCAGGGCGTAGCGCACCGCGGCGGAGCGTTTGTGATTATGGCACAAAAGCCCCGCAGAGAGAAATTTTTGCAGGTATTCCCAGGCGGTTTTGCGATCCACTCTGAAGTGTTGTTCAAAATCTTTGAGCCGGAACCAGCCCCCCTGGGTGCGTTGCAGAAAGTCGAGGAGACGTTTTACGCCGAGCTTGCGGTGGGACCGTTGGGGCAGGAGTTTCCGGATTTCATCCTCAAGCCAGGCTTTGAGCGCGTCTTCCCGGAGGACCCGCTGGGGCTGAGGGGCGGGAGCGGATGCCGGGGAGATTGTCGTTGTCTGGCCCGCGACAGGAAAGGGGCCTTGCGGGGAGCCGGGGGCGATCAGGGGATAATACTGCGGGAAACAGTGGTCCAACTCCCGGAGCAGATGGTGAAAGCGTTCCAGGGTGACCCGTCCCGCCAGATGGGTCACCATGATGTTTTTCAGGCGGGTCTTCACCAGGTTGCGGCGGCTGTGGGGATCCACCTGCAGGGCGGAGGTTTCCAGGATTACCTCCAACATCAACCCGGTCACCAAGGCCCGGTCCAGTCGCTCCTCTTCCGTGCCCCGGCCTTTGGCGGCCCAAGGTGAGTCTGCGGTTCTTTTGCTTCCCTCCATCGCTTCCGCCGGCCCCGGAGGAAGGGGTAATTTTCCCTCTCCGGGTTTCTGCACGTGAAATCCAGTCTTGAAAACATCGCTGCTTCAGGCTCTGGTGAGGCTAAGTTATGCAAGTTCCCGGCCAGAATAGATAAAATGGTAATATATTGAAATGACATTAAAATAAATAACCTTTGCTGTATTTCTTAGGCGCATGTCCCATGGCCTGTCCCAGACATGTCCCACTAATCCCAGGGCTGGCCGCGGTACAGCACCATCTGGCACGTGGGGCAGCGCACCTCGCCCCCCAGGGCGGCGATGATGGCGGCGAGAAAGGCCGGCAGATCGGCAGGCTTGCGGGAGGTGATGAGATTGCCGTCCACTACCACCTCGGCGTCCTTATAGAGGGCTCCGGCATGGACCAGGTCATCCTTGATGGCAAAGAAGGAAGTGACGGTTTTGCCCGCCACTACTTCGGCGGAGGCCAGCATCCAGCCCCCATGGCAGATAGCCGCCACAATCTTGCCCCGGCGGGCCATCTCCCGCACGAAATTGACCATCGCGGCATGGCGGCGCATGCGATCCGGGGCGTAGCCTCCCGGGATGACCACGGCGTCGAACTGTTCCACATCCACTTCCTGGATGCCTTTATCCACGGGAACGGGATAACCATATTTGCCATGGTGTTCCTGCGCCTCGCCGGGTCCCACCACCACGGTGGCGGCGCCCTCCTCCTGTAGTCGCAGCAGGGGGTACCAGAGTTCCAGGTCTTCATAGAGATCTTCAGCAAAAATAGCGACGCGTTTACCTTGTAACCGTTTTCCCAGTGGCATGGGCTGCCTCCTTAGCAAAGTTGCCGGCCCCAGGTGACCATTGCACAGGAGGATCACCCCGGCTTAGGCAATGGCCGAATGGATACGCCTGGGCAGGCCTGGCAGGATTTGCCTTAAAGATAAGGGCGGGCCCGGCTCGTGGCAAGGCGGTTTGTGGTGAAATTCCAAGATGTTTATATCGTATCGATTAATTTGTTACCAAAATTGAGAAAAGATTATGCACATCATTTAAAAATTTCTCAAATGATCGACAGCGACTTCGGGTAAGGTCAAAATCTAAACGAGCGGCGAATGCAGGTTGGTCATCAACTTCGATATATCTTGCTCCATGCTCCATATTCAGACTCAAGCGTTCTTTTGCGCCTCTAATACTCTCAGGATTTTGCGGAGCAATAGCATCCATTCGAATCGATCTTATCCCCCTCAACGACTCTTTGCCGCCTAAAAACCAACCTTCTAATTCTCTATTCGCAACAACTACCGCCACTGGCAGAGATGTTTTTGACATAGATCGATCTTTAAGCCGTTTTGCTAACTCGACTGGACAGTCATCGTCAGCATCCAAGAGTATTAAAATAGCACCAACATCAGAACGGGCTCTCAATGCATATTCGATAGCTCGTTCTAATTCCCCCTCTTTTACTATTTTATTCCGTTTAATCCTAAAAGGATGAGAAATTTGAACACTGGAAGCTCCAATTTGGTCACGAATTTTGCGCAACAAAATCGGTACAGAGTCTTCCTCAGATTGTCCTTCAATTATTGGAAGAATCGTTTTCATTTCCCACCTTACTATTAATGATTGGCTGGCTAAATAAATTAAGTTGTTTGGACGCATTTTCAGTTTCTTCTTGATCAGGTTTAAGTTCGCCAGCTCGCAATAGTTCTCCAGGAGTATATAAATGTTGTCGAATGGCATCTCTTCCAGGTTGAGATACAGGCCCTATAAGGGTTTTACTCCTTTCTACGTTCACAATTCTTATTTGATCATCCTTAATATATTTATAGTCTAGAATGTCAGGACTATGCGTTGTCAATAAAATTTGTTTTTCATTTGAGGCATCTAAAAGTATTTCAATTATGAGTTCGGTAACTGCTGGATGTACCGTAGCCTCAGGCTCCTCAATCGCGATCAAAGAATGATGACCCAGTTGATAGACGGAAAGGAGTAATCCAAGCGCCCGCAAAGTGCCATCAGACATATTAAGAGCATCGAAGGTCCAGGGGTGATCAGAACCAACATCCTGTTTGAATTGAATAGTTTCTTTCTGTCCTACAGCCCTATCTTCAACTTTTTTAATGCCTTCCACGATTTTTGACAACAATCGGCAGATACGCTGATATCGTCCCGCACCTTGTGGTTCTTCCCTTAGACGCTTAAGTACCGATGCGGCATTGCTGCCATCTCTCTTTAAGTAATCCCCAGAATCAGGTTCCTGAAGTTCCCTAATTTTAAGGGGGACAATGGAATAAAACCGCATAGAAGTAAGAAAATCGTAGACTGGCCTGAATTCTTCGGTAGCTGAGGCGGCAAACAGAGCGAGACGGTCTGGAGAAAGTTTTGGCTTAATCCCTGGAATTTCTTTCTTAAAAACTCCAGCCTCAACCTCAAAACTATGTTCTGTATCAAAGAAACTCTGGACTACGCATCTTTCTCTTGCAACTCTAAATTTTTCTCGCTCTTTGGGTTCTGCGGCAATTTCAAAAGCATAGTCAGCAGAAAGGTTATTTTCAAGCTCCAATATAAAGCGAATTCCTATGTGAGTCGGGTGTCCTATGGATCTTCGCCTCACGGCCCCTATTCGCCCTCGCTCTATAAGAGCAAGTTCAATTGAACTAAAAAGGCAGTCCTTGACGAAAGATAATGCATCAATAAAATTTGATTTTCCAGAACCGTTCCGACCTACAAATACAGTGAAAAGTTCAAGGTTAACCGATAGTTGTGCGATGCTCTTGTAATTTCTTATCTGCACCTGTCTGATGCGGGGTAACATCGGCATATCCTCCACAATGAAAAACCTTCACAGCCAATTGCCTTAAATTTTTAATATGATAGCTATTTTTATTCTACATAAATTTTTGGTAATTTGCATTCTCATATTTTTCTTGTAGCTCGCCGGATATCTGAAATTTTCGCATGAATTTTCGGTCAATATAATTCTTGAGCATAAATGCCAGGCGACCATGCCAAACCCAGTTTTTCCTCCAGAAAATTCCCTTGCCGTCGCCCAGATTGAAGATGAGCAAGTAGTCGTCTTGAGGACGAAAAGGCATCAGGCTCCCCCCTTCCAGTGACGCCAGGAGGTTATGAAACAAAACGGGATTCTGGCGCACGGCGTACACCCCCACCTTATCAAGGGGCCTGGGTTGGAAACTGATGCAGTCACCGCCGCCAAACAGGTGAGGGTGGTTGAGGGCGTGCAGGTATTCATTGACCATCATGCCGCCCTCGGGACCGGCGGGCAGTCCGGAATCGGTGAACAGCGACGCCGGTCTCACCCCCAGGGCCAGCAGCGCTGCGTCAAAAGGCAACTGAGTTCCATCAGCCAACCTGGCAGAGCCACGTTCCAGGGCGCGCAGGTGAGTCCCTTCGATGATCTCAATCTTGCGAGCTTGAAAAGACCCGAAGGCCAGTCTGCGGACCCGGTCAGGGAAATTGCCCAGGAGTTTTTTCCCGGCAAGCAGGGTTATATGAGCTTCGCCGCTCTCATCATGGTTCAGCTTCCAGGTATTGCCGGCGATTTCCAGACCCGCCGGTCCCCCTCCCACCACCAGGATGCGCACAGGCCCGGAGCGCCGGAGTTCCTGGATAACCCGCCGGGCTTGCAGCAGATTGATGATGGGTTTGACCGGGAAGACGTTCTCGCATTCGGTAATAGTGACCGAATTCAGAGGGATGGAACTGCCGGTATTAAATGAAGCCACATCGAAAGCGATTTCTTGCCCGGAAGCCAGGGTAAGGAGGCGCTTCTGGGAATCCAGGCGCAGTACTGCTCCTGATACAAATTCAGCCCCGGCGGACTCGGCCATCTTCCTGATGTTAAAACGAATTTCTTGAGGGGAGTACGTGCCGCCTAACATCCCGGGCCCCATGCCGGAATAGTAGTGGTAGGCGGTAGGGCTGATCAAGGTCACCCGGTGGCCTCGATCCACGTAATGTTTGAGCTGCTTCAAACAGGTCAGGTGCGCATGCCCCCCGCCCACCAACACCAAATGTTTACCCATGGGATTCACCTCTCTGTTTGGAGAAATCTTTTCAGCCTAGTTCTGGAGTTTCACCCTGGCTCAGCCGTGCGGTCGAGCGACTTTTTCCCAAAAAGACCAGGATTTCAGGTCCCTCCCCAGGTGGTAACGGAGAAAGGCCCTGAAGATCACCAGGCTTTGATCCCGCTGTTGGGGCGGGAAGCGCAGGCGCAGGAGTTTGTGCCGGGGCAGGTCTTGGGCCAGGCGCAGAAGCTTCCAGGTACCGGGGTTCAAAGGCAATAAGGGTCCGGGTGCCTGTGCGCGACAGGCGCAACAGAATATGCCGCCCCGGGGGAGGCTGAAGCTCAGGGGTGGTTCGGGTTCGGCGCCGCAGCCGGCGCACTGGTGGAGGCGGGGCTGGTAGCCCCCCAGGCTCAGGAGGTGGAGCAGAAAGGCGGGCAGCAAGGAATCGGGGGACGAGCCTTGCTCCAGAAGGGCCAGGGCGTCTTCCAAGGTGGCAAAAATTTCCCTGAGGGCATCCGGAGGGCCGGCCAGCAGGCCCGCCACTTCAGAGAGCAGCGCGGCGGCGCCCAGCCGTTTCAGGTCCCGGCGCAGGGACGGAAAAGACTTGATCAGCTCGCCCTTCTGGAGGAATTCCAGGTCCCGCGCGGGCTTCGGAGACAGGAAAAACACCACCCGGCTCAAGGGCTCCAGGCAGTGGGCGAAGCGGCGGCGGCTTTTTCTGGCGTGCTTGGCGATGCCGGTGAGGGGACCGCGCTCCGGGGTGAGAAAGGTCACCAGGAGGTCCGCCTCGCCGTAATCCCGCACGGTCAACACGATGGCCGGGGTTTGCCGCTCGGTCATGTTGCAGGGTTCCTGCCCACCGCTGGGCCGAAAAATCCGGCCGGGGCCGATAAAGATGGGCAATAGCCAGACATTTTATTGAGTGGGGGCGTTTCTTGAATGTTCTTACTCCAAGTGATACTTGTCCCGCAGGCGGCGGGACACCTCCCGGAGCCAGGCATAGGCCTCCGTCACGGTCTTTTCCCGGTCGGGGTTGATGAGGCAGCAGGTGGCGGGGCTGATGAGACTTTGGGCCAGCAACTGGTCCCGGTCAATGCCCGCGGCGATCAGGGTCGGCCAGAGGCCCTCCAGGTGGGCGATCAGATGGTCCTGGCTTTCCTGGGTGAAGGGCTCAAAGCCGGTGGGAATCAAGCCCCAGGCCAAGACTCCGCCCCGCTCGATGAACCGGCGAATGGCTTTGCCGTAACACTGGAAGACCTCGGCGTTGGTGTAAATGTCCATGGACAGGATGTCCAAATCCCGGTTGAGAAGAAATTCCCAATCGGGATTGCCGCAGAGGTGAATACCCCGAGGCCGCTCGATCTGAGCCAGGAACCGGTCCAGGTCGTCTTTGGCCTTCATATCCGGATACCCGGAGACGGAGCTGAAGATAAATTGCAGCCCGGGCTCGTCGATGAACATAAAGGCCCGGGGATGCTTGGCCTTGAGGCGGTTGAGCTGGGATTGGACCCGCCGGGCCATGAAGTCCATCAGGATGGGCCGCACTTCGTCATTGAAGATCACCGGCCGGTCGCTCTCATCCAGGATCTTCAAGCCGAAGCTGATGGGGCCTTCCAACTGCCCCCGAATGGCGATATAGCCGCTGAGGTCCAATTCCAGGAAGCGGTGATAGACCACGGAATATTGCGGGGAGATGTCGAAATAGGCCAGGTCGTCCCAACGCTCCAGGAGCTGCGGCAGGTCCTCGAAGAATTTTCCCGTATCGAACCTGAGGCGGTTTTCCTCCGGGAAGAGCAGAATGCCGGGAAAATGTTCAGCCGCCTGGACATACATGTCTTCGTAATAGCTCATATGGGGCAGTTGGGGCCAGAAGGGAATATCCAGGGAAAGGGCCAGTTCCAGGGCCGGCTCCGCCTGCTCGTGGGGCAGAATGGCCATGGCGGTGGTGTGGAAATTACCGGGGATCAATGAGGACATAAGGCGACTTTCCTGCTTCTCTGGTCGCGCCCCAATGTTTTTTGGGTCACGTGCCACTTTTCCTTTTATGATAATGGATATTTTACCGATATCATTTTTACAGGGAAATAGTAAGGCTCTCCTTGATTAATGCCCGTCAATGGTTAAATTAATCTGAGGGCTCTGGCCCGGCAGAACTTAGGATGGAAAGAAAATTCTCAATCTCTGGCTACCACCTGGCAAGAGCAATATTATGGCCACAATAACGCCGTTTTTCTATGAAATTCTGCTGGTGGATGACCATCCCCTCGTCCGTCAAGGAATTAGGAAAATCATTGAAGAGAAATCCGACTTAAGGGTGGTGGGGGAACTGCGCGACGGGCTGGAACTCATGGATGCCCTGGATAAACAAAACCCCCAAATGGTTGTCCTGGATATCTCCATGCCGAATCTGAGTGGTATCGAAGCAACCCGCCTGCTCAAGGCGAGCCATCCCGAAATCAAGGTGCTGATTCTGACCTTGCACAATCGCCGGGAATATGCGGACCAAGCCAAGTTGGCCGGGGCCGAGGGCTACTTGTTAAAGGATGAAGTGGATAAAGAACTCCTTGCCGCGATTGGGATCCTCAGGCAGGGAGGCACTTATGTGTCTCCCCTCTTGGGGCGGTACGAGTTAACCAATCCATTTTCCACGGGCGAGACAACTGATCCTGCAACCTGAGCGCTATTGCACCCGGCCAGGGTTCACCAATCTGCCTCCGGCTGTTAATAAGCGCGTTGAGAGTGATTAATTTCCGCCCGGGCCTTTGCCCTGACCGCCGCCAGGACCCAAGCCTCCGCCAGGCCCGCGGCCCGTCCTGCTCCATGCCGGCATCCCTTGCTCGTCCCGAAGTTTCAGGGTCTTGTCCTTTACCTTAACTTCCCGGGCAATAAGGGCCGGTTGGTTGTTCATAGTGACTTGGGAACCGGTGACTTCCAGCGTGTCCCCCGCCTTTACCGCGAACTTTTGTTCGTTCAGATAATAGGCGGGGGCCAGGTGGACCTTGATACTCCCCTTGTCCGTCTTGAGGAGTATCTCGCGGAACTTCATGCCCATGCCCCCGGCGGGCCCCATGGTGAGCTCTTCCACCTTTGCCACCTGCCCGGTGACTGTGGTGACTGTTTGGGGGTTATAAAGCCGGGGACCCATGCCCCCTCCCGGACCCATACCGCGTCCGGCGCCGCCACCGGGACCCATCTGGGCCAGCGCCGGGCAGACCAGGATCAACGAGATCATCACCGCCAGTAACACCATGATTTTTTTCATGTGATATATGCCCCCTTGGTTAGCTTAACGCCAACTTTTAGAAAACCCTAGTTAAGGTAAGAGTAAAGCAAGGATATTTCAACTCCACAATGCTCTATAAATCCTAATGCCGTTTCGGTTTTCAATTATTTTGTGAAAAAAATGTAAAATCAATAACTTATGGCGACCCGGGCCACGATTGAAGCCTTGCGGGCTGGGCCGGTCTTTCGGCGCATCTGCGGTTTTGTGAGGCGGGCCG
>DZCR01000015.1 GCA_022736495.1 Desulfobacca acetoxidans | reverse complement strand
TCGGGTTTGATTTTAGTGAGGGGGTTCGTCGTTAATCACACGATGGCGTTGACACAGGCATGGACCCAGGCGTGGTCATTGGAGGGGTTGGTCACCCCCCCGCATCTGAGCAAGTGGGGTAAGAGAAAAAAGAGGCGGTCGGTTTCGGTCGGAATCGGCGGCCGACTTCCGCCGGAATCAGTGGCCAGAATCAAGCGGGATACGCAATATCTCATCGGGGACCATGGTGTTGTCCGCCTTTTCCCCGAAACCACTCCCAGGTTTTCTGCAATCCAATCTGTAGGTCAGTGACGGGGGAGAAGCCCAAATATTCTTTAGCACGGGCAATGCTGACATAGTTGCGCAGCACTTCACCCGGACGCGGCGGGGCATATTTTACCGCGGGAAAGCCGTCTTCTCCCGCCACCTGGCGCATTAAGACCACCAATTGGTTGATACTAATCTCCCGGCCGCTGCCCAGCTGGATGGCCTGTCCAAAGGGCAGTTCAGCCTCCAAAGCCGCGACAATGGCCTGACAGAGGTCCCCTACATAGATAAAATCGCGGGTCTGCTCCCCATCTCCAAAAACTGTAATGGGCTCTCCGAGCTCCACCTGCCGAAAGAATTTGGCGATGACGCTGGCCTTATGATAGGAGTATGGCCCGTAGACATTGGAGCATCTCACGGCGATGGTCTTGAGACCATAGGCTCCCCAGAAGGCGGAACAATAGCCTTCTCCCGCCAGCTTGCCGGCCCCATAGGGTGAAATGGGGTGGGGCGCCATGTCCTCATGGACGGGAGGCACCACATCTCCCACTATAGCCCCGCCGGTGGAGGCGAAAATAAACCGCTCCACGCCATGTTTAACGCTGGCTTGGAGCAGAATAAGGGTTCCCTGAACATTGATATTGAAGTTAAGCTCTGGGGCCTCTATGGACTCCACCACATTGGTGTGGGCTGCCAGGTGAATGACCGCGTGGACGCCAGCCACCGCTTGGTCCACTAGGCTTGCGTCCCGAATATCCCCCGGGATGAACTCCACGGGCAGCTCGGCAAGATCACTACGACGACCGGCGCTCAGGTTGTCAAGGACGCGTAGGCGCAGGGCCGGGGCAGCCAGCCGGCGAATTAGGTTGGCGCCGATAAAGCCGGCGCCTCCGGTAACCAAGTAAGTTTTTGTCATGTTCATTAAATTCCCCTAAACCTCAGGTCCCCCTACCCCAGACTACTACCTGGACGGTTTTGAAGATAATGTAAAGGTCGAGCCGGATGGATTGGTGAACCAGATAAAACAAATCATACTGCAACTTCTTTGACTGACCTTCCTTTGAGCCGGCATAGTCATGGTTGACTTGGGCCCAGCCGGTGAGGCCGGGCTTAGCCAGAAAACGAAGCCTATAAAAAGGAATTTCCTTGCTCAGCAGGTCGGCAAAATGTTGGCGGATAGGTCGCGGGCCCACTAATCCCATCTCCCCCTTTAGGATATTTAAGCATTGAGGTAACTCGTCCAAACGCAGCTTGCGCAAAATTCTTCCCACCCTCGTGATCCGAGGATCCTCCGCGGCAGACCATTCCGGACCGGTTAAACGTTCGGCATTATGGATCATCGTGCGAAACTTAAAGAGCTGGAAGGGGACCTCATTCTGCCCCAGCCGCTCTTGAGTAAAGAAAACCGGCCCGGCGCTATCCAGCTTGATAGCCAAAGCAACTATCAATAAAACGGGTGAGGCTGGAGTCAAAATCACCATGGCGAACAGAATGTCAAAGACTCGCTTCATCTTGGCGGCAATGGCGGGGAAGAAAATCTCCCTATGGGTATTGATCAATAGCCAAAACTCGTCCAGAAAAAAGACGGGGTATTTGCCTGTCAGGTACTGATAAAAATTATAGGCGTCTACGATTTTCTTGGGGCTGAATTGGATAGTAATCAGATCATTAGAAATTTGCTTGGCTACTTTAGAGTGAACCGAATAAACAATCGTATCAATATTATGGTCTTCAATGAAATTGAAAAGGTCCGGCAGGGTTGGGTTATGGCTGTGACTATGCCAGTGTCCCTCGATAGTATAGTATTGGCCATACTTGCTCTGGATAACCTGCCGCATTTCCTCATAAATCTGCTCGTTTCCGATGAACAAGAGACGCTCGGGTTTGATTTTAATCAATTTTTTATATGATATGCGCCAGGCAAAGGTGGAGTTAATAGTCAGCAAAATAAATAAAACTAGATTAATCTTGCCGGGGCGAAGCAAAATGACAAAATAGGCTAAGGCGCTGTAAAGGGTTATTACTACCGCAAGCCCCAGGCTGATTGAAAGTAATATAATTGCAGGCTCCTTCGGTTTGGACAGATCATATAGGTCTAAAATGTAGAAAACCAGAGTTATAACAGCGCTTATAAATAATAAAACTGCAAAAACCTTAGAATTATTCCATACAATAGGCTTTTTTCCATAACCTTCTAAAAAAAGAATCAGGGATATGCTGCCGATAATTATCAACAGGTCCCCTATAAAAAGTAGGAGCCGATATTTTTCGTGCTGCTGTAGAAATATCCTGCGCATAATTGGACCCTGTTTCTCACAGGCCAGTACTCAACGGTACCGGATTCCCATCTCTTCGAACTAAATCAAATTGATCTCCCGGTAAAAACCGGCCAAATTCTCCCGCCAGCGAGCAGGGGAAAACTTCTCCACCAGGTTTTCTCGAAAGGCCCTACCGGGTCCGCCATGGTGGCGCTGTAACTGACCGTTTGCCATGGCCTGAACAATTCCCCGGGCCAATCCCGCCACGTCCCCCAGAGGACAGATAATCACTGCAGAGGGGCAGAGTTCATGGACCGCAGGAATATCAAAAGCCACCACCGGCAAACCCATGGACAGGGCTTCGAGCATGACATTGGCAGTTCCCTCGTATAGCGAAGGCATAACGAAGAGATCAATAATTTGATAAAAGGGGATCATCTGGGTCTGGTGGCCGGCAAAAATTACCCTGCCTTCCAGCTTGAGGTCTTTTACCAGGCTTTGCAGGCGCCTCAAGTATGCCTGTTCTTCCGGCCAGATGGCGCCCCCCACCAATAGGAGCCGAACTTGTGGCCAACAATCCAGTAGATAAGGCAACGCCTTAATGGCCAGGTGGTGAGCCTTGGAGGGTACCATGCGGGCTGCATAGCCGATGACCAAGTGCTCCGGTGTTAGTTGCCAGAGCAACCTGAGCCGGTCTCGCTCTGGTGCGGTGAGCTGAGGGGCTTCTAGAAAAGCCCGCAGACGCAAGTCAGGGTAGATGACGCGCTTATCTGCCTTCATCCCAATACCCTGGGCCTCAAAAGCTTCTTTCAGGTGAGCGGTGTAAAACACATAATGAGTGGTTACTGAGCCCGCCAGGCGTTCAAGGGTAACGAAGAGGTTCCGTCTTGACCAGCTGTGGGCCCCGGAAAAGCTGGGGCCATGGACATCATGTACGATGATAGGCACCCCGGCCAGGCCGGCGGCGAGACGCCCTATTACTCCAGCTTTGGCGAGATGGGTGTGCACGATATCGTATCGTTGCCGCCGGAAAAACAAATAAAGGTCCAAAAAGGCCTTGAGATCGCGGTGCGGATAGATGTACTTGGTCAGAGCCGGAAAACGCCAGTGGTTAACGCCTGTTACTCCCTGAGAAATTAATTGGTGATCAGTGGGGCCCTGACCCGTGGCGATGTCCACGCGGTAGCCCAGTTCCAGGGCGATTTGTGCCTCCATCCGGGTGCGCAACCCGGAACTGTACTGGTCTGTGGGGGTAGTTATGACATGGCAAAGGCGGCTTTTGTCAGCACGGGCGGGTTCAACCATTGCTGCCCCCAGCGGCCCGATCCAACAGTTTCCCGATCTGTACGCGTAAATCCTCAAGCTGTTGCCAACTCGCCTTGGGATTGTTATTTTTCAGGTTCCCGGCGATCATCGCCACCTGTTCTTCTATCCGGGCGTACGCCGCCGGGGTCACTCTGCCTTGGCTGGCGGCTTCTTTGAGCAGAACGAGGTACTGGTAGTCTTCCCAGCCCCGCCGCATTGCCTCAAGGCGCAAAGTAGGCAGCGGCAGGCCGGTGGAGGGATGGGGATAGACCAGGGTACCCCGGCGATAAAAGTCTTTTTCACTTGGCAGCTGGGTCCAGGGGTCCTGCGGCCAGTAGTTCACCGACCACAGTAGATACCCGGTACAGCGCGATTGGAACAGGTACCATCCCACCAGGCGTTGGCAAACGGCAGGTCTGTCAATGCCGTGGAGAAGATTAGCGTAAAGCCAAATTTTCTGGCCTGCCTGGCGCGCCGCTGTAACTTTTTCCCAATCGAAGACCCCGCTGTATACTGCCCAGATATTAACGAGACGGGCCAGGGTTGAGTCTGGTGGCCTACCGGCAGACTCCGTGATCAGGAAGGGCGCCGCGGCCTTAACAAGACCATAGGCCTTGGCCACCCGGGGGTAGTCGGCAGGTTTCGGCTCGTCCCATACTTTCACCAGTGCCTTGTCCATCAAATGGCGGGACTTCAAGAACTTTCCCATGTTGGCATAGTATTTAGGGGCATAGCGCTCAAAGAGATTATCCGACGCGCCTATGCGGTTGGCGTCGGGCAAAGTGGGGAGGCGAAAATATCGGTAACCAAGTGCCAGGGTCTGGTCCAATAAATGCAAATAGGGTGGAAAGTCGTTAAGCGAGCGGCCTCGGGCCAACTCGCGAGTGGGCATAGGGTAAAAATTACCGATTGCGTTGATCTTATAAGGCCGCAAAAATTTGAGATAGGCGGCGATGGTATTGGTGAAGGCCTCTTCCCCCTTGACCCCGTAGCGGCCAAACCATTCCTTTTGGGGCCAGAGGTTGGCCAAAACCGTCACGGGCAGATCCTCCGGCAGGGTGAACTTCCAAACCTGGAGGTCCAGGGGCTGGAAAACGTCACTCCCGCCTCCCCGGAACACCAGATCGCAGCGCTGGGCGCCAACCGGATGGCCGCTGGGAATCTTGAACACCACGGCTATACGAGAGGAGTCCTGAGGTGATGGGGACGCCTGCTCCAGAGGCATGAGCACGTCCAACAAGTTCTCCTGCCCTGGTCCACCGGGGAGAGGGGGCACCAGATATGCTTGCAGTTCCAAGGAGGAACCGGGTTTCTCTTTTATGGAGACGCGTAAGGAGCGATCCTTTACCTTGGAGACCTCAAAAACCAATAGGAAGTGTTCCCCGCGAGCACCGACAACCTTGATAGGATTGTTCGTAACGCTGGCCCCGAGGGTCAGGGGATGCACCGGGTAGTCCCGTGAAAGGTCCCTGAGAAATGGCGCCGCCACCAAAGGCCGCATGGACAACACTAAGAGAGCCACAACGAGAATTAGGACAAATGGCTTGTTGCCTAAGGCCGCCTGCCCCATCGCCTTCCATAATCTTCTGGATGCCGCCATATTCACACCCTTGAGACCTGATAGGCTCTCGCAAAGTTGACGTTTGTGGCCCTTGCCCTGGGGATGAGGGTAAAGGAATAAAGGATAGCAAGATAAGTCCAAAAAACGATGGAGGTAGTGATCGAGTCAAACATACCCACAAATACGACCCCGAAAAACCCGATTATCAGACCATTTTTCAGATTTCCGGGGGGGAATTGTAGTCCCCTCGGCACCGCCGCTAGGCGAAAGAATATTATGAGAAGCAGGGATAGAATCAAGGACAAATTCACTATCCCTCCGGTTATTATGAGGTCCTCAAAGAAATTATGGACGACCGTTTGATTGTTTAAAATTGTGAAATCGCCCTTGCCAAACCCAAAGAGGATGGTTGAGACATTGGAAAAAGCTAATTTTATGCCCAAAATATATCCGTCCAACCTGTTATCTACGTTTGTCGGCCGAAAACTTTTGAGAAAATCAAAGATCGGAATACTTAGAATAGCTAAGACTATGATTCCTATCATACTTCCTATCAAGGCGATAAGCTTTCTTCGGGAGGGTAATTTGCGAAAATATCCAAGATAGAGCCATGCCATAACTTGGGCGGCTATTGTGACATACAAGCCCCGGGCGCCGGTGATCAGGCCCGCAGTCAGGAAGAGCAGTGTCAGGGATAATCTCAGCCATCGTTGCTTGATCAGGGTCTTTTGCCAGAGCAGGGGTAACCCTCCGGCCAGAAATAGGGATAACGCCGGAACGAAATTATCCTCCAGACCCACCACGCCGATCTGAAAATATGAGAAGGTGAAAGCGGTCTTTCGTTCTAAGCCAGGCATATCCAAACCCAGGGACTTGAGCACGGTGAGAACGGCCAGACACGTCGCCGCTATCAGAAACACTCGCAATACTCGTTTCAGAAAGGCCTCATCCCTGATCACCTGGGAAAACATATAGAATAGAGCCAGGTATTGCAGGAAATTGAGGGCCATTTTCAAATCCTTAACCCACACGGTTTTCCAAATTAAGCCAGGGAGGAGCCAGGTAAATGCCAAAAGCAATATCAATGGCAGATTGGGCCTCATTAAGATGGGCGTCTGGGTTGCAAGCTGTTTCAGCCCTACCACAATAAATGTCACCCCGACGATAATTGCTGACGGAGATATTCTGAATGGTCCCAGATTGAGTTGAAAATAGTCGCTGGCATCAAGCGGCAGAAGAAGCAGTACCACTATTATTAGTAATTTATCGAATCTCATCATCAATAGGTCTGCAGTCGATTCTTTGCCCAATCATGTAAAGAGCTTCCAGATGGCGTACGTTGGCATCAAGATCCAACAGGGTCCCACGCATCCGGCCGGCTGCGTCAAACGGCGTCATGGCGGTTGTATTGCTCCGGGCGTCCAGAACCGCCTCGACCCAGCCTCCGGGTCCGGCGTTGAGGGAAACCCGCTGTACCAGTTCAGGGATGACCACTACTTCTTCCGGGATGGTGTCCGCAATCACGCATGGCAATCCGGCAGCTTGAGCTTCCATCACTGCCACGGGAGCAGCTTCATATCGGGACGGAAACAAGAACAGGTCCATGGCACCCCTTAGGATCTCAGGAACATCATGGCGAAATCCTAAAAACACCACTCGCGTGGTGAGGCCCAGAGATTGAACCTTATCTTCCAACTGTTGGTGCAGGGGACCATCACCCACCAAGAGCAAATAGACCTCGGGAAGTCGCTGGCAGACCTCTGCGGCTATTTCGATAAGAAGGTCGTGGTTTTTTTCCGGCACGAAGCGCCCCACGTGTCCCATAACGAAGGCAGATTCAGGGAGGTTGAGTGCCTGTCGGACACTGCTGCGATCCACCCCGCCGGTAAAGGCATCTAAAGGAATCGCACAGGGTAGAATTTGAAAACGTGGGTCATCCTGCCAGTGTGGTCCAAAGCGACCTTGGGCTGCCTGCCGACTAACCGCAAGGCCCACAGTAGCATGACAACGAATCTGATGGTGGGAAACCTTACGCGCTAAGCGACGCGGGAGGGAGAGATGGTGAGCACGCTGATCCTCGTCAGAATGAGTGTGAACGATACGGGCCGGGACGCCGACCTGATGGGCCCACCGCAGATGAAAGCCCCCCAAGGCCAGGTGACTGTGAACAACCTGGTATGGACCATGCTCAAGAAGCAATTGCCGAAATTCCCGGGCATAATACAAGGGGTTTGAAAGGTGTGGGAGCCGTAAAACTTTAGATAGCTCTGCGGCTTGGTCTTCAAGAAGCCCCTTCTCAGGATAGTGAACTAAGATGTCAATTTGGAAGCGTCGATGGTCCAAGTTTTGGAGCACTTTCAAGAGCCAGGTTTCCAGACCGCCCACATCCAAAGCCATGACCACGTGAAGGATCTTTATCACCGTTTCTCCATTAGCACCCATCAAAAAAGAAGGAAAATGTTCCGGTTGGTTGGTGCAGTGTGCAAGGTTTCCCTTTGCATCTCTTCTCCGAACTTCAGCATGTTTCCCTTCACTTATCACCGTTCCCCCGGTTGAAACCCATCCCGATAATCATCTCGTGAAAGTGACGCTCCAACCGGCTACAGCAGAACAGATAGAAGGCGAGGTATAAAAGGGTTACTGACTTCATGCAAAGCTGGCGTGAGAGTAGGTTCACATACGATCCGTAAGTGGCTTCGAGGTTAGGTGCCGCTTGCGCCGCCAGGGCTCGCGGGTCCACCGTGAAGTTCCCCCGGTCATAATGGCTTAGATACCTTTCACCAAAAAACTTCTCATATTCTTGCCGCAGTTCGCCCTCCTTTTCGTCTGAGAACCAGGAAAAGCCAACCCAGAGACAGGCAACTGAGCAAATTGCTGCCGCAGATGGTCCAGGCCGCACCTTTCAGGCCAAATGCCGGGATCAACAGCATTCCCAGGATGATTCCCAACCCGGCCGAGATAGCGTAAAAAACTAGATAGCGGGAATAGGCACGAGTGGCGTTTAATCCATACCCCAGGCCGCTGGAAATGTAGCCGACTATCCCCGCCGCCATGAGCCAGACCAGGATAGTTTGATGCTCGGCGTATTCCGGCTGGTAAATCAAAGATATTATCTCGCGCCCCCAGCCCCATACCCCTACCATCATGACGCCTCCAATGAGGGCTCCCAAACCCATCAGCCGCCAAACCATCCTGGTGAGGTAATTTAGGTTGCCGATAGCAAAACCCCTGGCCATGCGGGGCATGATCGAGTGCCCCAAGGCGGCCATCACCATGCCTCCCGCCAGGGTCGGTTGGGAAAGGGCGGCAAAGATGCCCACAGCCCCTTCTCCCAGAGAATGTTCCAGCAGGTAGCGGGGCAGATTGGCGTTGATGGAAATAATCATGGTGACCATCCCTAAAGGGAAAGCCAGTCGGACTAATTGCCAAAGTACGCGCCGGTCAAAACGCGGCATCCAGATTCCTGTTTTTAGGCCAAGTATCTTAGCTCCTTGGGGACAGTCGAAGGCCAGTAATACCAGGATTCCGGCAACCGCCTGGGTCAGTACCGCCAAGAGCAGGAGGCCAGACGCATACAAAACGGTAATAAAAATCGCAACAGAACCCAAGTTCCGCATTATGGTTGAGAGGGACACTAGATCCAAGCGCTCATATTTTTGCATCCCTCCGTGGATGCAATCCGCTAAGGAGTCCAATCCCCTGGATAGAGCCACGCCAGCTATGACTATGGCCGTTTCCCATCGATAGCCCAGGACCCAGGTAAGTCCGATGACAACCAGGAACGCCAAGGGGGAGGTAAGGAGACGAAGACCCAGATAATGTCCAAAATGAAAGTCATCCTTGGCATCGGTGGCTTGCACCACCCGCAGCTGCAGATCCGCCAGCAGAAACACCGGCCAAGCGACGGCCACCCCCAGAGCGTATTGTCCTACCCATTCCTTACTGCCCAACTTTGCCAGGGCGATCACTAGACCTAATTGACACCCGCCTTTTATGAGGTTAGCCAGCGCGTTGCTGAAGGTATTCCATTTCAGGGAGCGCAGCGGGCCGGAGGTCAGATTGAGGCTCCATTGGTCTTTGCAAGCTTTATCTGGAGATAGGTTAGCCGATGTCAAATCGTTTGCTTTTATATTAGTCCCCAGCTAAGCCATCTGGTTTCGTGAATATAGGGGTACTATTCAACGAGGCGATGTTCCTACCGGACAGATGATAGAGGCGGTGACACTATAAATGTGGGACAATTTCCTTCCCATTTCACCTGTGGCATAATTTTATCCTGGTAAATTCGATGGTTGTGACGGGCTACGATTCGCATCATCTCGGCCAAAACTTCGGAAGTCAGATAATGCGGCTGAAGACCCAAATCCATGAGACCGGTATGGGCCGGCTTATAGTAATGCTCTTCCGCCTCCCGGCGGGGGTTGGGAATCTGGTTGATTTTCACTCCCAGGCCCATGGCTGCCCCGGCCTCCCTGACCTTATCAGCCAGGTCATTGACCGAGAAGGTCTCCACAAACTGGTTAAAGACCCGGTACTGCCCCTTCTCGGCGGGATTAAGTAAAGCGAGTTCCACGCAGGCCATGGTGTCGTTAATGTTTAAGTAACCCCGGGTTTGGCCGCCACTGCCATAAACCGTCAGCGGAAAGCCCACCACTGCCTGGACGATGAAGCGGTTCAGTACGGTGCCGAAGATGTCGTCATAGTTGAAGATGGGCAAAAGTCGCTCATCCGCTTCGGCCTCTTCGGTCAAGAGACCATACACCGGCCCCTGGTTAAGATCGGTGACTCGGATGTCCCACATGCGGCAGTAAAAGTAAAGCATGTCGCCGTCCTGGGCCTTGGTCAGGTGGTAGAGAGAGCCAGGGGCCTTGGGGTAGAGGAAGGTGTGCTTTCGGCCCTTATGTTCCACCTCCAGGTAGCCTTCCTCGATGTCGATGTTGGGGGTGCCATAAACTCCCATGGTTCCCAGCTTGACTATATGGCTATCCGGGTTGAACTCGGCCACGGCGTGAACCAGATTGCAGGTGGATACCAGATTGTTGGTGATGGTAAAGACCGCAGCCTCCCGGCCCATCATGGAATAGGGGGCCGAAGGCTGTTCAGCATAATGCACCACCCCATCCGGGCCAAAGTCCTGGAAGATCCGGGAAAGAAACTGGTAGTCGCAGACATCGCCGATAAACACCCGGATTTTTTTACCCGACATTGCCTGCCACAGCTCGGCCCGCTGGTGCAGGTTGGGTACGGGGAGCAATGGTTCGCAATTCAACTCAGTGCAGGCCTGACGCCGAAAGTAGTTATCCACCGCCGCCACTTCATGGCCCCGGCGCGAGAGGTACATAGCCGTAGGCCAGCCCAGATAGCCGTCACCCCCTAAGATCAGCGTTCTCATAAAGATTTAACCCGGAGTAAAGTCAGTTCGGTCTTCCGCCCTGCGGCGGGAATACGGTGACTTTGGCGCGGGTACGGTTTTTCGGGCCTCAATTTTTCTAAGATACGGTGACGCTCCAGATAATCCTCGATTTCCTCTATGTTCATAGCGGGTTGCGATGAGGAAATGTAGGGCTGCCGATTTTCCACATCCGGCAAAACGTCTGGATAACGGTAATCAATTTTTTGATAAAAAGACCTGAAGGCCGGTAGGATGGCAAACACGCTTGGCAGTTCCTTTGTCCGACTCACCTCTTCCTGGCTCATCAATTCCTCATAAAGCTTTTCCCCTGGCTTGGCCCCGATAGATCTGATCGGGAATTTATCGGGGCCAAAGCCATTTTCGGGGGCCAGGAGGTTGATCATGGCTTTGGCCAAATCGAGAATGCGAAGAACCGGCATCTTGGTGACCAAGACCTCCCCCCCACAAGCCAGCATAGCGGCTTCCAACACCAGTTTAGCAGCCTCCTGAATAGTCATAACAAACCGGGTCATGCGGGCATCGGTGACTGTAACTGCTTCGCCGCGCAATATCTGTCCCGCAAAAATGGGAACCACTGACCCCCGGGAACCGAGGACATTCCCAAACCGGACGCTGGAAAAAACCTGATGACCATTGTGATTAATGAGATTAGCGGCAGTGATGATACGTTCCCCCATGAGCTTAGAAGTTCCCATAACATTAGTGGGATTGACCGCCTTGTCGGAACTGGTGAAAATTACCCGGGGAACTTTATTGGACATCGCCGCCTGGACAATGTTTTTGACGCCGTTGATATTGGTTTGTACGGCATCAAAGGGATTATATTCCGCGAGGCAAACATGTTTTAATGCGGCTGCATGAAAAATGAGGTCCACCCCTTGGGTGACGTTCAATAATTTCTGTTTGTCCCTAACGTCTCCAATGTAAGGCGTCACTTTGCCGGTTTGTTGATATTCACTACCAATATGAAATAATTCAGTCTCATTATTATCTAAAAGGCGAATTTCCGCGATTTCTATCCCAATCAACTGTCGAATAAGTTCTTTACCTACTGTACCCGCTGCCCCCGTAATCAAAATTACCTTACCACGATAAAAGTCTCTCATGGTCTTTGCCTCTTTCAGGGTAGTTTAACTATATATATGAGATCGCAATTTGCTGGTCGACAGAGAGCCAGCGTTAGGCAATGATGGCAATTTAAACTGTTCTGGTTTTCTCTGGTGATTTGCCTCCGTCGGGGCCTTGATATCCCTTATAGTATTTGTGGTAATACTGGTAATAGCCGTAGTAGCCGCCATAGCCCAGGCGATCTTTTCTGGCCATGGTCAAAATACCCCCCAGGATGCGGCAGTTGGTTTGGGACAACAGTTGTATGGCCAGACGCCCGGCCTCCCGGGTGGTTGAATGGTGTTTGACCAAAACCAACACCCCGTCTGCGCTAGCCGCAATAGAGCGGCCATCGGCAAAGCCGATAACGGGAGGTGAATCTATTATAATTTGCTGGAATTCCTGCCGGAGGTGATTTACCAGGTTCTTAAAGGCATTTGAATTAAACAGTTCATTGGGATTGGGAGGAGCTGGCCCGGCGGGAATAAAGTACAGATTAAGGAAACCGGAGGGGCGAATAATCTCCTCTAATGTGGCATTACCGGTAAGGTAATTGGTCAGACCAGGTTGTAAGGGTAGCGAGTAAATCTTATGTAAAGAAGGCTTTCTCAGGTCGCAGTCCATGATAAGGCATTTCCGATCCGGGCTGGCCATGACGGCAGCTAAATTTGATGCCAATGTGGTCTTGCCTTCGTCGGGATTGGGACTGGTGATCATGAGGGCTTGGGGGGCTCCTTCCGAGACCGAGAGCATGATGGCGGCCCGGATTTGGAAGATGGCCTCGCTGAGCATCGACATGGGTTGGTTATGAGGAATGAGTCCTACAGGTATCTGCTCATCCTTGGCCAGTTTCTTGGAATTATCGCTATATAAGGGGACCACTCCCAGGGCAGGAATGTGGACGACTTTTTCCAGTTCTTCGGTGGTCTTGATGGAATTGTCCAGGTATTCTACAAAGAAGGCGGCCATTACACCGCCCATGGAACCGATGACCAGGGCCAGAGCCAGAAACAACAAGGGCTTGGGCAACCAGGGCTTGTAGGGTGGTTCCGCTGCGGTGATGACCGAGACGTTGCTCGCCACCATGGTGCTGGCCACACTGGCCTCTTTCATGCGGGCCAGCAAGCCTTCATAGAGGGTTTGATTGGTCTGCAGGTCTCGCTTCAAGATGTGGTGCTGCACCAGACTGTTCTGCAGGTCTATGACCTTGCCTTTTTGCAGGTCGAATTCCTTTTGCAGCAGGCTTTCCGCCCGGGAGGCCGCCTCGTAGTCCGCCCTGATGCTGGCTTCCAGACGTTTGATCTCCTGGTTGAGACGCTGGCGCAAGTCCTTCAGCTTGGTCGTCTGCGCCTTGTAATCCGGGAAGTTGGTGCCAAATATCTTATTATCACCGCTGACTTGTGCTTCAAGACCGATAAGCTGTTGGCGCAACTGCTGGATCAAGGCATGGTTGGTGATCAGTGGGGCGTCCGCCCCTTTTTCCTTAATCTGCCGGTACTGAGCCTCTTTGCCGGCCTTGTCCGCCTGGGCCATGGTCAATAATTTGCTCACCTCGAGGTATTTCTGGATCGTCACGTTGGTTTCGGGGGCTTCCAGAGACAAAAAGTCTTTTTTCTGACCATCGGCGTAAACCGATTTTTCAGAAAGTTCCAACTTGTTGCCCAAGCGCGTCAGTTCGTTGTCCAACCACTCCCGTAACATGGCATAGGACTGCTGCCGGGTGGTCATGGCCAGTTTCAGATATTCTTTTTGCATGGCCCCCGGGACCTTCTGGGCCAGCTGTTTATCCGTTGATTTATAAGAAATATTCACCAGATATGAATTTTTGACCGGCTCCACCTTGAGGTTGTCCAGCAGGTATTTGGCGTATTTTTGCCTAATAACCTCAGGGGGATCATTCGGATTATCGCGTTCCATTTGCTTATATGAGGGATGGTCTTTCAGCTTCAGGGAGTCGATGAGCCCATAGGCGATGGTGGGGGATTGCAAAATCTTGTACTGGGTTTCGTAAAATCTATCCAGCTCGCTGGAACCGGTTAGGGCTCTCAGGGGGTCGGTCTTTTCACCTCCCATCAGGGCTGAGGGGTTATCCTGGATAATCTGCAGCGTGGCGGTGACCTTATAGATGGGGGACATCAGGAGGGTGACCAACAAGACAACTACCACCACCCCCGACAACACGCCCCAAAACCACCACTTGCGTTTTTTGAGAATGTGCCAGTAATCCCGGAGATGAAAGCCCTGATCAAACTCATCGCTATAATAGGTCACCGGCGCCGGCGAGATTGGGGCCGCGGCCGGCGCCGGCATTTCAGTGAGGAGATTATCTTGCATAGCGGACATCCTAAGCTGTCTTTAGTCCGGTAATGTAAGGTCTCATAGGGAAATAATCATCAAGGTTTTCTCATTGGAGGCCGACCAGGGCAAGGACAGGGATGCCTACCGGTCTGCCTTAAAACATCGCAGCCGGGCTCACAGAAACGCTCCCCGGCATAAGCATCTTGAAATCGAAAAGGAATCGCCGTACGCCGCTTTCCTGCACATACACGATGTCGTTTTCCTTAAGGGGCAAGTCTTCCTCATTGCCCTTGGTGATCTGGGCTAGATTTACCGGAATAGTTTGACGTTGGCCATGATCATCCAAGCGCAGAATGGTGGCGCTATTAGAAGAAAGCATGATATGTTGACCACCTGTCTGGGCTATAGCCTTGGTCACGGTCAGGTTATCCTTGATAAAGACGCCCCCCGGTTTGGTCACCGAGCCCAATACATAGGCGGTCTGGGCAAAGGGAATAAAGACCACATCGCCGTTGTGGACGGGGGAATTCAGGTCCACCGCCCCTTTAAGCAATAGCCGGTTTAAATCCACAACAATGGTTTCCGAGCCGGGGGAGAAGGACTTCGCCGGTGAGGCGGCCTGAGAACGTGACGCTCCTTTGCGTGACCGGATGATGTGCGCCGTCTCGCCGGCCTTGTCCGAGAGTCCGCCAGCCATGCCCAGGACTTCCAGGAGGGTGCGGGGGCCGATGAGGGCGTATGAGTCCGGTTTATTAACTGCCCCGGTAACGGCCACTTTCTGGTGCCGAAATTCCTTAATGGCTACCGTGATATTGGGGTCCTTGAGATAATCCCCTTCCTTATATAAGTGGACCAGCTTCTTGGCCACCTCCGCGGGGGTTAAACCGGCCACCGGAATATCTCCAATGAGCAAAAGTCTGATTTCCCCCTGCCCATTGACCCGAGCGTCGGCCCGTAGTTTTTCCGTGTCCAGGAAATTGATCTCCAGCAGATCTTCCGGGCCCACTTTATAATCCTTATAGTCGACCACGGAGACCTGGGCCACTTGCTTCAATAGCTGTTCCTGGAGGCGGTTTTGTTTGGCCTGCGAATCAAACTGGGCCACCACCTGCTGGGGGGGCAACTGACCCGCAGGACCGCCGCAGCCCAGTAATAGTCCTGATACAATAAATATGGATAAGAGCGATGCCAGGAAAACTACGCTCCGCCCAGGGATTTCACCCTGCTGTCTGAAGGAAAGTTCATTCCGCCCGGCGGTTTTTTTACTGGGGGAAATGATAAACCGAAACGCTTGCATCAAGGTGTTGGGCATATTCTTTTCATCTCTATAAACGAACAGCCCAAGCGCCGATGGTTGAGCATGGCGTGGCGGGGCAGAAAGGCCTCCAGGCCCTTTTTCAGCAAGCGCTCCTCCATCAGCATTTCGTAATGGCAGCAGGAGTGGCT
The DNA here is from genome assembly GCA_022736495.1 of Desulfobacca acetoxidans. The sequence goes on along the minus strand of DZCR01000015.1, from coordinate 16,866 downwards.
CACGTGCCTGGGACTCTCTTTGCCACGGAAGCCGGCAGCTGATAAGGGACACTCGCATCACAGGACTGGTTTTTGACCAGGGTCCGGGCATCCTTCTCCCCCCATCGGTTATAGGGCGACAAGAACTAATTGTATTGTTTTTTCAGACAGTTATGTTACTCACCGTGCTAGTTCAGGCGATCGTCCTATGAACCTTTCCGGTTTAAAAGTGCCGAATTTTTCTGCTGGAGGAGAGTCGTATCATGGCTCTATCCTTGAGCCTTGTGGGCTATCTGAATTATCATGGAGATTGAGATTTCCACAACTCTTATAACGTAATAATAAAAAAATCAAGAGTTTTTTAGCTGATAAGCGGTTCGTGAAAATGGTCCCCACCGTAATAAGTTTAAATCATCGACATACATAACCCCGGCCGACGAAAATTTTTTTAGGTAAAAACGGCCAGGCTCATGGCTGCACCAAAACGCCAAAGTCGCTTTGAGCTTCTGGATCAAGGAACCGGAGAAAAGCGCAACGGGCTCTGGGGCACAAAGCCATCACCCCTATCGTCAGCTATTTTCCCCCTTAAAAGGGATACGCCAACCCCATCACCACTTTATGGCAGGCAAAGTCGGGCGGCTACCTTGGCCGCCGGAGATAATAACAATACCTCCCTCGTTTCATTAAATAAAAGATTATAATTACAAGATGGCCTAAGGACTCTGCTCAGCAAATCATGTAATTATTAGAATGTCTGAGCTTTTAAACAAGCCGGTATCTGGGGACATGAGTCTCCTGATCTTTCAGGAGAATTTCGGACCGAGAGTGATTGTAGGAATTGGTTGTATTCGATACGTTCGCTGCAATGGAGAGGAATACTCTTTGCTCGTGCGTAGAAATCTTTATCTTTGCAAAGCCTGTTTTGCGGGGTTTACCGGGGTCACCACAGCCGGTCCGGCGTTTAAAGGGGCAATCTGCGGCTGGATCGCTTCATCCAGGGTCAGCACATAGGCGCCGATGGCCGCCAACATCAGGCCGATGACCGCCCAGGCGCGCCAGTTTCTGTGCAGACCTCGCCAAAGCTCGGTGGGGTGGGCATGCGGCGTCTGGCCTTTACCATCCCCGTGAGGGTGACTGTGTGTTATCATGAGAATTATCCTTAATCATGAGAGGATCGGCAACGGGCCGTTACCGCCAGTATACCTCATTTGTGGAGAAAATCCACTGGTCAGCGCTTGGGGGAAGGTGTGAGGCCTTCGGCGCCTGACCGGCAATAATTATGTGGCACAAACTTCTCATCGGCTTCTCCCGTCAATATCTTGGGCGGCAGGTCCGCCGTCACCCGCCGCCGCCTTTAGCGGAACTGGCAACGGCAAAGGTGCGGCGGGTCCTCCTAATCAGCAACACCGCCCTGGGGGACACATTGTTTTCCACCCCGGCCATCCGGGCCTTAAAAGAGCGCTATCCCGCCTGGGAATTGGAGGTCCTGGCCCAGCGGGTCTTCGGCGCCCTCCTTACCCATAATCCCCACGCGGCCAAAGTCTGGACCTATCCCGGCCGCAACCGCCGCCTCCTGACCCTGGCCCGGGAGTTGCGCCACAGATCGTATGATTTGGCCATTATCCTCCACGGCAATGACCCCGAAGCCACCCTGCTGACCTATTTCTCGGGGGCGCCCTATATCATTGGCTCGGCCCGCAGTCCCTTAGCTTTCGTTTACTCGGCCGCGGTGGCCTTCACCGACCCCAATGAGCACGCCATCGAGCGGCGTCTCGACTACGTGCGTCTCCTGGGTGCGGACACCACCGACAAGCGCATGGACCTCTTTCTGCCCGCTGAAGAACTGGAGCGCGCCGCGGCTATCCTGACAGAAAATTTCGGAGCCAGGCCGCATATGCTCCTGGCCCTGCACCCCACCGGGTCCGATCCCTACAAGTGGTGGCCCGCGACGGCATTCATCGAGCTGGGCAATTTTTTATACGAAGCGTATCAGGCCCCCCTGCTCATTATCAGCGGCGCGAGCGACCGGGAACAGGCCGAAGCCATCGCCGCCAAGCTAGCCGGCCCCACCCTGGTCACCGGGGGCCGCTATCCCCTGCTCACCGTGGCCGCGCTTTTAAGCCGCTGCCGCCTGTTGGTGGCTAACGACAGCGGCCCCCTGCACATGGGCCTGGCTTTAGGGGTGCCCACCATCGGCCTTTTAGGGGCAGATGACCCCCGGCGGGTCGGTCCTTATGGCGTAGATTGGGGGGTAACGCTGCATAAACGGGAAGAAGTTTGCACGCGGGAGCCATGTCTGTTGAAGAAGTGCCCGGAGAACCGCTGCCTGACGGCTATCAAGGTGTCTGAGGTCGTAAAACTGATCAAAGAATGGTGGGAACCCCGGTTTTATAATAATTGAGGGAAGAGATAGAGGCCTCGGTCTCTATCCCTTACTCCCAAATTTCTTTCCTGCCAATTCTTCGTAAATGCTGTTCACCTCCCTTCCCAAACTCTCCAACGAATAATTCACCTCCACGTGCCGGCGAGCTTTGGCTCCCATTTGTTTGGCCAGTGCAGGGTCGGCCAGGAGCTTTGCCAAGGATTCGGCCAGGGCCTCCGCGTCCCGTGCCGGGATGATAAGTCCCGTTTCTACGTCCGTCACCACCTCCGGGTTGCTCCCCACGCGGCTTACAATCACCGGCAACCCCGCAGCCATGGCCTCCAGCAATGCCAAGGAAACTCCTTCACTGTAGCTGGGGAGCACAAAGATATCCATGGCCTGGAGCAGATCGGCCACGTCCTGCCTTTGCCCCAGAAAATGGACCACGCCGGCCAGGCCTATACTCTCCGCCATCTGCCTGACCTCTTCTTCCCGGCGCCCGCCGCCCACGATAAGGGCATGGCAGGGATACCGCTCCTTGAGTTGGGCCATGGCGCTGAACAATTCCTTATGCCCCTTGCCCCAGTGATCCAGGCGGCCCACCAAGCCGATCACCGGGACACCTTCCGGTAACCCCAAGTCCCGGCGCACCTCGGGCCCGGGACGGGCCGCAGCAAGCGCGGCCATATCCACGCCGTTCGGCGCCACCCTGACCCTGCCCGGGTCCAGGCCGATTTCGGAAACGAGAAAATCTTTAACCCCTTGGGAGACCGCCAGGCTGAGGTCGGTAAAGGGGGCCAGGGCGCGGCAGATGAGCCGGCGTTTGCGGGAAAAGCGGGTGAAGCCGTGCCAGTGGTCAATGACGATGGAGACCTGCATCAAGGCCGCGGCCAGACGGGCGTAGTTCCCCGGCACATAGCTGTTGACGTGGATAGCATCAACGCGATGGCGGTAGATGAGCCAGCAGAGTTGGAAGAAAAAACGGAGCCAGACCCAGCCGTTTAATCCCGGCATCAGGAAATCCACGGTGGCAAGATGGGGAGGGATAATATGTTCCGTATCGGGGGTCAACAGGCCGCAGATCACCCGGAAGCGGTCCGGGTTTAGGCGTTTAGCCGCCTCCACCAGCACCATTTCCGCGCCCGCGCCCCGCTCCGGCTTGATGATGAACAGGACGGTGATTTTTTGATCGTGATCCATAAAGGCCAGAGGCCGGGCGGCAATTTCAGGCGGGAAGCCTGTGCCATGCAACTACCGCGGCACCAGGGGTTGGAGTTGGTCGCTGATCACTCGGGCCGCCAACTGCGACCCCTGAGTGTTAAGATGCACCACATCGTAAATGTATTTGGAATCCTGGGGGATCAAATTGGCCAGGTCAATAACCTGCACGCCGTTCTGCTTTCCCACGGCGCGGATAGCCTCATTGAATTTGGCGTACAGGTCCATGAACTCGCTCACCGAAATCCCGGAATCAGACTGGAACCCCTGCATGGCCGCCAGCACCTTGGGGTCGGGATGAGATTTGTAGCGGTTAAACTGGGTCATGAGGACCGGCGTAATCCTCCGGGCCCGGCAAATATTAATGAAGGTTTGCAGGTTCATTTTGAACTCATTGAGGATGGCGGCCTCATCGATGACGAGCTTCTTGCCCCGGATGTAGGCAAAATCGTCGTCCTGGTCCCGCACCTTTTTCCCGAACACCTTATGGCTCAAAATGCGGGTGGCGGCGTGGAGGTTGGGGATGTACAGGTCCCGGGCCAGGGTGGAGAGGGACTTGAGACCCGTAAGATTCTTATAAAAGTAAAAATCGACGATGGGCTGCCGGCTGGGATTGTTCCCCCAGTAAGTCTTGTCGTAAATCAGGGCCACCAAATCATTGATATTGTGCATCATGACCACGACTTCGGGCTGCATCGGGATAATTTTATTCAGGAGAATATCTATGGAATGCAAAGAATTGTTGCCGCCGACACCTGAATTAATCGAGGTGATCTTTTTCCCGGTCTTCTGCTCCAGGAGTTGGCTCACCAGGTAAGGGTAGCGCTGAGCTTCGTCCACGTAAATGCAGGCGACCGTAGAGCCGCCCAGGAACACCAGGGTGAGGTCCGGCTTGTCATAACGGTTATAGGGCAGCATGAAGCCGTTGGCGTCGGTTCTGACCCGGTAGGGTTTTTGCACCAGGCCGTCGGAGGTCCGCACCGCCTTGTCCGGGGGGACGTCCACCGTGTCGACAAGGGGCAGAATTTCCCTCAAATTGATATAGCGCCGCTCCGTAAACAGTACCAGGTTATGAGTATAATTGATGTGGGCCAACAGCTTCTCGGCGCCATAGGTGGCGGCCAGGAGAAACATGAAGAGACCTAAGGCGATGGTCTTCTTGGGGTTGCGTTCAAACCAGTTCTGCGAGGATGGTGAATATTGATCTGCCATGGTTGCAGGCTCGTTCAGGATTTGGATTGGCTGCCAGGGAGGGCGCGTCAGTCTGGGTGCGTGGTCCTTAGGTCTTATTATACCTAAATATTGCAATCGATCATAGATAAATAATCATAATAGTATGATTTTACTATATAATAATCCTCCAATATCTCAAATTAGAGGCACTTTTTAGTGAAACCGTTTCGAGTTGAATTTTCCGATAATAAGCTCACTGGCAATGCTGGATTGGTACACTTGGGGCGTTTTGCCAAGAAACTCGGGTTGCTAAACATCTTAGACCGCCATATTTCTCTAGCAAGAGGCGAGGACGGAAAGTTATCCCAGTTACATAACTGACGAATCACCATATCGCTCTTCAAGAGCAACCTCTGACTGAGATGTTTGACGCCACTCCAAGCCCCCAACATCAGCATGGTGATGGCACTGGGCGCATCTTCCGCGGGCGTGGTAGCCACCAAGGGACTCTTGGGCAACAGCACCATGACAAAACTGGCCGCCAGCAGAAGCAGCTTGGTGCGAGGATCAAGGCGGTGAATCCGGGTGAAGGACGCTTGGGCCCCGGAAAGATTATTTCCTTGCATCCGAGGTTAACTTTTCCGAAAATCAGACTCTAACACATATATGAATATTTAATTTTCGCAAGGAACGATGTAATGGTCAAATACGTTGTCCTTATTCTGATTTTATTCGACGTCCTTCTCAATGTCACCGGCCAGTTATCCCTAAAATACGGCATGACCAGGATCGGCAATTTTTCTCTGTCCCTGTCCACTTTGCCGCCTGTCTTTCTCAAGGCGGCCACCAATATTTATGTGTTGTTTGGACTCCTCTGCTACGGCCTGGGATTCATGGTCTGGCTGGTCGTCCTGTCCAAGGCAGAAGTCAGTTATGCCTACCCGCTGATCAGCCTGGGATATGTGTTCACCGCCATACTGGCCCGAATCTTGTTCGGCGAAGCGGTGGGGGCCACCCGCCTGGCAGGCATCTTCGTCACCTGTTTAGGGGTATTCTTAATTGCTCGGAGTTAAGCAACACAATAGGGCTGGGGGATTAGGGGAAATCTGAGTTTCCCGAGGCGCGCCCTGTTTCTCGCCTGACTTAAGGCTGGGATAGCTACGTTGAACGCAGGCGGTCCAGTAAAGAGCCCCCGGACGATTCGTCGGGGTTCTCATTTCCCTGAGGCGCCGGCATATTTTTCTGGCCCGGCTCATCTTGCGGCGCTACCCAAACGATGTTGCTCTTATTTAAGATCAACACCCTCCACAAAGTTTTGCCTTCCGCAGTGGCGTCGAACAAGACAATAAAAGGATCGGTGACCTTGGTAAAGAGGTCGCTAACCCTTTGGATAGCCACATCACTCCTATGCAGATTGAGCTTGCCGTGCACCAGAGAGCCGTCCACCAGCTTGACAGCAACTTTACGGGCCTCAATTTTTCTACTAATGATGGAGACTGACATTCCTCCCCCCAGAGCGGCCAAGGGTTCTCCCGAGAGTACCCTACCGCTGAACACGTTGTTTTCCCCAGTTTACCCTTAAGGGGACTCGCCGGGAAAAGAGACGAAACTTCGTTCATCACAGCCGTCAATAGACTTATCGGCAACCTATCTCTTTTTCTCAAGAATGATGAACTCGGAAAAAGTCATTTTCCCATCCCCGAAGGGGGATTTTACGACTAATCAAAATTATGAAGGACCAGAGGCGGGCCGCTGAGTTTCCCCTTTCAAGGGCACGCCCGCGAGGCCAGGCCAGCCAGATTATCCGAGACGGGATGCCAGGTTGCCGGCCTTTTTGGCCAAAAGGCCGCCGGCCAATTCCCGGGCCCGGGCCAGGGTCTCCTCCAGGTCAAAGGAGAGCAGGCGCCGGTCCTGCACCAGGATGCGGCCGTGCACCAGGACCGTCTGGACATCCGCGCCGGTGGCGGCATAGACCAGGTGGGAATAAGGGTCATAGAGGGGGGTCAAATGGGGCTGATCCAGATCGATGACGATGATATCCCCCTTCAGACCCGGGATCAGGGCGCCCACCTGGTTTTCCAGACCGAGGACCCGAGCGCCGTTTACGGTGGCCATCGTAAGTGCGGTGGGCGCCGGTAAGACGGTGGGGTCCAGGCAGTGGACCTTCTGAAGCTTGGCGGCGGTATCCATCTCCTGCATGAGGTCCAGGTTGTTGTTGGAGGCGCAGCCATCGGTCCCGAGGGCCACTGTTATGCCCCGCTTGAGCAGGTCCGCCACCGGAGCGATTCCGGAGGCCAGTTTCATGTTAGATTCGGGGCAATGGGCCACCCCGGCGTGGCTAGCCGTTAGGAGCATACGGTCTGCAACGCTTAACACCACGGCATGGTTTGCCAGGAGACGGTGGTTGAGCAGTCCCAGGCGGTAGAGATGCCCCACCGGCGTTGCCCCGTAACGCGCCTGGCAGTCCTTCACCTCCTGAGGGGTTTCGGCCAGGTGCATAATGAGGCGGGTGTCGTACTTTTCCGCCAACTCTCCACATTCCAGCAGTAATTCCGGGGAGCAGGTATAGACCGCATGGGGCTGGATGGCCACCCGGATCAGGGGATGGTCCCGCCAGGTGCGACACAAGTCTTCACTGAAGCTTAAACCCGCGGTGGGTGGGCCGTAATTGGGCGACGGAAAATCGTAGAGCACTTCCCCGACCACCGCGCGAATGCCGGTTTCGGCCGCAGCCCTTGCCACATCGCCGGCAAAGAGATACATATCAGTGAAGGTGGTGGTGCCGGAGAGCAACATTTCGGCTACCGCCAACTTGGTGCCCCAATAGACAAAATCGCCGTTGACCCGGCTCTCTGCCGGGAAGATGTAGTTATTGAGCCATTCGTCAAGAGGCAGGTCGTCGGCCAAACCGCGGAACAGGGCCATGGCGGCATGGGTGTGGGCATTGATGAGGCCGGGGGCGATCAGACCCTGGGGATAATCCAGCACCCGGGCCGGGGCGTAACGATCCTTCAGTTCGGCCGGGGGACCCACGGCCACGATCTGTTCACCCTGGAGGGCCACCGCCCCCGGAGAAAACACCTCGCGCTGCGGATTCATGGTCAACACCCAGGCGCCCTGGATAAGCAGAGAAACGGGTTCTTTCCCCAGATTGGACATCCTCTCCTCCCGTGACTTTATTTCTTAGCTCCGGCGCCGCTTGCCCCGGGAGCCTGCGGCTCCCCCTGGCGCGTAGCCGCCTCAAAGCGGGGGGCCGATCCCTTGGGAATTTTCAGGCGAAAGGTCCCGGCACCGAGCGCGTCACCCTTGATCCAGGGGTTGAGGGTCTTGAAGGCCTTGTAATAGGTGCCGCAGGCCTCCGCCAGTCTTCTGACGGGCACTTCCTTGGCCAGAGTCAGGCGCACTTCGTCATAATCCTGGGGCGCGTAGAGTTGATCCAGGGGAATATCGTAGCCGTACCGGACCGGGTCTTCCAGGATGATCTTGGCTGCCAGGACGCGGAAGACATAGCGTTCGGTCTCCTCCGGTAGGCTGAGGCGATAATAGTCATGGACCCCCTGGACGGCTATGGCCTTCTGGATACGCCCTTCCCCGGCGTTGTAGGCCGCCAGGGCCAGGGGCCAACTGTGAAATAGCTGGTACAAATTGGCCAGATAGGACAGGGCTGCGTCCGTGGCAGCCCCGAACTCCAGGCGCTCGTCCACGGCTTTGTCGCAACGCAACTGGAAGCGCTGGGCCGTGGGACCCATGAACTGCCAGGGTCCCAGGGCGCCGACGGAGGAACGGGCCATAGTGCGCAGGTCGCTCTCGGCCACCACCACGTATTTCAGGTCCAGGGGGAGGCGCCGGGCCCGCAGTTTGCGCTCAATTTCCGGAAAGTAACGGGCGGCTCGTTTCAGCCACATGGTGGTTTGGGCGCGGCTCCACACTTCGATGATAAACTCCCGGTCCAGAGCCTCCCGGACCGCGGGCTCGTTCAAGGGCACCGGCTCCCCGCAGAAAAAAAGCTGGGACGGTGGCGCATAATAAGGAAAACGCAAGGTTTCCGAAGCCGCAACCTGAGGCGGCGTTCCCAGGGGTACGCCCGGGCCGGCTCCCACCCCGGCGGGGAGGAGCCACAAGCCGGCCAGCATAAATATGATGATCAGCACCATAAACGGCAACCCTGATAATCTGCAGAATAGCTTTTCGATATGCATTTATCCCACCGGAAGAGGTCTGTCAACCCAAAGCGGCTGGGAGCAAGCTATATGGCCGGCTTTCGCACGGTAAGGCAGCGGGCGGCCCCTATTGGGCCAAAAATAAGGGCTGGGGGAAAATCTGTTGATTCCTGGTGGATTCTCCTTTATGATTTTCTGTAAGACTTTGCTCAAGGAGGTGATCCTGGTGTATCGGTCGCTCTGGTTTACACCGCTGAAATCCTGAGGTAGCGGCGTCCGGAGAGCCTTGGTAAGGCTCTGGATTCGGAGGCCGGATAAGGGTCGGGCTGATCACTGGGAATCCTCTTTTGGCTACCATCTCGCATCATTCCCTCCCTTGCATTAACTCATAAGATTCACTGGCACATTCTCCGCCTGCCGATCCCAAGGCCGCGATCTTTTCATGGCTGGCGTCAGCGCACCTTTGTCTTGTCCTGACGAAATCATCAATCTTGGAGATCAGCACTATGCCAACACCCAATGATGAGATGTGGGAAAAACTGAACCTTGACCTGGCGGCCCATGAGGGGTTGCTCCAGGTTCTTGGAAAATTTTACGGCGACATCTATTTAAGCCAGTCCGGCCGGCTCAAGGGCATGGAATACCTGGATTTCGTCCTGTCCGAGGTCCACGGCCTGCGCATCAAGGAATTACAAGAGGCCAAAGCCCAAGGCAAAAAAATCATCGGCACCTTCTGCGTCTTTGTCCCGGAAGAGCTGGTCCTGGCCGCCGACGCCATCCAGGTGGGTCTGTGCGCCGGAGCCGAAATAGGCAAAGAGGCTGCGGAAAAGATCCTGCCCCGTAACACCTGCGCCTTGATCAAATCCTTTGTGGGCTTCAAGATCGCCCGCCTCTGTCCTTATATCGAGTCCTGCGACCTGGTGGTGGGCGAAACCACCTGCGACGGCAAGAAAAAGGCCTATGAAATCTTCGCCGACTACGCCCCGATCTATGTCATGGAAATCCCCCAAATGAAACAGGCCTGCGACCGGGACCTATGGAAAGCCGAGATTCTCCGCTTTAAGAACGAAATCGAGCGTATTACCGGCAACCAGGTCAACGCGCCCCAGCTTAACGAGGCCATCCGGCTGCTGAATGCCCGGCGCCAGGTCTTGCAGCGCCTTAATCAACTTCGGGCAGCGGCCCCGGTTCCCATTTCGGGCCGGGACGTGCTGCTCATCAATCAGATCAGCTTCTACGACGACCCGCTGCGGTTCACCACTAAGATCAGCGAGCTCTGCGACGAACTGGAAGCGCGGATCAAGGATGGTGCGGGCGTGGCGCCAGCGGAGACTCCCCGGCTCATGCTGTCTGGCTGTCCCATGGCCGTGCCCAACTGGAAACTGCCCTTTCTGGTAGAGTCTTCCGGCGCGATCATAGTGGGGGAAGAATCTTGCATCGGCACCCGCAATACCCGTGATCTGGTGGACGAAACCGGGGAGAGCCTGGATGCCATGCTGGACGCCATCGCCGAGCGCTACCTGCGCATCGACTGCGCCTGCTTCACTCCCAACACCGAGCGCCTGGAGCATATCGTGGGTATGGCCCGGGACCTCAAAGCCGACGGGGTCATCCACTACGGCCTGTCTTTCTGCCAGCCCTATGCCATCGAGGCCTTCAAAGTGGAACAGGCCCTGAAAGACGCGGGAATTCCCATGCTCAGCATCGAAACCGATTATAGCATGGAGGACGTGGAGCAGCTTAAAACCCGGGTAGAGGCCTTTGTGGAGATGTTACATTAGAACCAATTTGAACGTGAATATGATAATTAACTCTTGGCATGGCACCCGTTGAGGCCCACCGGATAATCGGGATCGACGTCGGATCCCGCTCCATCGAATTGGTGCTCCTGGAATCAGGGCAGGTGGTGCATCAGGCCAAGCTGCCCACCACCTTTGATCCCCTGGCCCAGTGCCACCGGCTGTTGGACGATTTGCCCCCGGCTCGCATCGTGGCCACCGGCTATGGCCGCAAGCTCCTGGTGGAGCACCTCAAACATCATCGGGCCACCGCCATTACGGAGATTCAGGCCTATGCCCTGGGGGCGCATCACCTCGATCCCGGGGTGCGCACCGTGCTGGATATCGGGGGCCAGGATACCAAGGCTATCTCCCTCGCGGATACCGGTAAGGTGGTCAAGTTTGAGATGAACGACCGCTGCGCCGCGGGCACCGGCAAATTCCTGGAATTCATGGCCACGGCCCTCCAGGTGCCCCTGGAGGATTTCGGCGGCTTTGCTCTGAGCGCGGACAAGCGGATTCAGATCAACAGCATGTGCACGGTGTTTGCCGAAAGCGAGGCCACCTCGCTCATGGCCCGGGGGGAAAAACCGGCCAATATCGCCCTGGGTCTGCACCTGGCCATTGTCCAACGGACTCTGGCAATGCTGCGTCGGGTGGGAGTGGTGGAGCGGGTGCTGTTCGCCGGGGGAGTGGCCCATAACCCTTGCGTGCGCCATCTTTTGGAGGAGAGTCTGGGTATGCCCGTCATGGTCCCGGAGCAGCCGGATTTGGTGGGCGCCCTGGGCGCGGCTCTGCATGGAGGACGGAACCGCCATTCCCATAAAGTTTCGTAGCACATTTACGGCCGCTCAGATAGGATTAACCTGAGGAGAACCTGACACCATGTCGGAAAAACAATTGGATTGCCGGGGTTTGGCCTGTCCCAACCCGGTGATTAAAACCAAAGCGATTATCGATCAAGGCGACGTGGAGCAGCTGAGCGTGCTGGTGGACAATGCGGCCGCCCAGGAAAACGTCAGCCGGTTTCTGCAGCGAGCCGGCTTTCAGGTTCGAGTAGAAGAACAGGAAGGCACTTTTACGGTTAAAGGCTTGCGCGCGACAAGTGGAACCTGCGGGATCATGGTCCCGGAAACGGGGGGGGGCCCGAAAAAGATTCTCGTCCTGATGGGCTGCGACACTTTAGGACGGGGTGATGACTTTTTGGGCAGCCGGCTCATGGTCAATTTCATTGCCACCCTCAAAGAGATGGGGCCAGAGTTGTGGTGCTTGGTCTTGCTCAATAACGGGGTCAAGCTGGCCGTGGCCGGGTCCGAGGTTTTGCCCGGACTCAAAGAGTTGGAGCAGTCCGGGGTCAGGCTACTGGTGTGCGGCACCTGCCTTAACCATTTCCAGCTCCTGAAAGCTAAGCAGGTGGGGGAAACCACCAACATGCTGGATATCGTTACCGCCATGCAATTGGCCGACAAGATTATCACCCTGACCTGAGGTACCAGGAGCTGCAACCGCCACCGGACAAGCTGCTTCAACACAGTGCGGAACAGCCCGATGCGATACCAGGAGAACGCATTAAACCAATCTTTTGACCGCGTGCGAGGAGAGCCCCTGTTGGGGAGCGGTCTCAATGCCGAAAAACCTCAGCCCGCTAATAGCGCTGTAATAACCTCCTAACTCATTCTTCTACAGTCAGAGGCCTCATGCTGCGGCTAAGTAGTTGAAAATACATAGTCCTGGAGCATGATCAGTCTATCAGGGTCCAGACCGGATTGAAGTTTGGCAGCCTGGACTTCCTCCGGGGTCAGATCCAGGTTTTTTTCGATGAGAGGGTCGATACTGGCTGGCATCAGATACTGGAAACCCGCCGTTTATTCCTCCACGGGCAGATGCAACAAGGCCCGCAGATACTGAGCGGCCCAATAGTAAATATTGTGCTCCTGCACCCAGGCGCGCATGTTTTCCATCCGGGTAGAACGGTCCTCCTCGGAAGCTTCCAGGGCCTCAAAGAGGGCGTCGGCGATGTTTTCCGGATTGAAAGGGTTGACCGTATAAGCCGCGGTCAACTCTCGGGAGGCCCCGGTAAAGGGGCTCAGAACCAAGGCGCCCTGGAGGTCAGCCCGGCTGGCCACATATTCCTTGGCCACTAGATTCATCCCATCATGCAGGGAACTGACCACCATCACGTCAGCCAGGAGATAATAGGGCACGATTTCTTCATGAGACAGATGTCCTTTCAGGACCAGTAAAGGTTTCCAGCGGCCAAAGCCGTATTCGCTGTTGATTTCTTCCTCCAAGAAATCCACCTTGGCGGTGAGCCTTTTGTAACTCTTAATATGCTGGCGAGATAAGGGTCCCAACTGAATAAAGGTGAACCGTCCCTGATACTGGGGATATTTCTGAAAAAATTTTTTCAAGGCCTCCAGTCTTTCGGGGATACCTTTGGTGTAATCAAATCGGTCCAGCCCCAGCCCTACCTTCACGCCATGTAAATTGAGGCGGTGCCGCAACGCGCTGATCTGGGTTAAGGTTTGCGGCGCAGCGGCAAGGGATTCAAACCTCTCATAATCAATACTGATGGGGAAGGGCCGCACGAGGGTTTCCTTGCGATGACGGATGATGGCAAATTTTTCCAGATCGACCCGGGCTTCCAGGGTCCGGTCCACGGTATCGAAAAAGTTGTTGCAATGGTACTGCAGGTGAAAGCCCAGCAAGTCATTACCCAAAAGGCCGTCCAGGATTTCCCGGGCCCAGGGGCAGATACGGAATACTTCGAAGTTGGGCCAGGGGATATGCCAGAATTGGCAGACCACCAGACGCGGGTCCGCCTCTTTCAGCATCCGGGGCAGCAGGGCAAAATGATAGTCCTGGATGAAGACGATGGTGCGCTGGTCTCCCGCCTCGGACAGGATGGCATCGGCAAACTTGCGATTCACCGCCTGGTAGGTTTCCCATTGGCCGGTGTCGAAGCGAGGCCGGGTATAGGCGATATGGCACAGGGGCCAGAGGGCCTCATTGGAGAACCCGTAATAATAATCCCGTTCTTCCTGCTTGGTCAGCCAGACCCGGCGCAACTTGTATTTCGGGTCTTTGGGGGGCACCATCACCGAGTTTTCCCCAGCGTAGGCCTCTTGATCCGCCTCGCCGCTGCCGGCGGCGATCCAGGTGCCGCCACAGGCCTGCATCAGCGAGTCCAAGGCAATGGCCATGCCGCTGGCGGGCATGATGACCTCCACCTCCCCTCCCCGATAGATGTGCATATAGGGTTCCCGGTTGGACACCAGGATTATCTGGTAATCGCTTAGCTTTTCCTCCACCAGAGAATTTAATCGTTGCTTATTCCAAACCATAGAGTCCCCTTTACTTAAGATTAAAGTTCGATGTGACGGCAGTCGGGGTTGTCCTGCAGGATCATCAGGGTAAGATAGTCCCGGATATGGCGGGTGATCAGAAAGTGCGTCCTGACAAACTCCTTGGCTGTCTGTCCCATACGGCGGGCCATCTCCGGGCGGTGCAGCAGGTAGCGGATGCGGAAGGCGCAACCTTCGGGGGAGTGCACCAGAAAGCCGGTGCTGTAATCTCGCAGTTGCAGGACAATGCCCCCTACCGCGCCGCCGATGACCGGTTTCCCCTTCCACATGGCCTCGGTGACCGTGAGGCCGAAGCCCTCCCGGGTGGATTTTTGCACGAGGACGTCCGCGGCCCGTTGCAGGGCGTTGATGTCATGGTGTGCATCCGAGGGCAGCAACAGGATCTGGATATCCGGTTCGTCCTGGGCGGCCTCCTGCACTCGGGCTAAAATCTCGGGGCCTTCCGGATCGTCGGTGGCTTCGCCTCCGGCCAGCACCAGTTTGCAGGGTGTATGGCGCCGCACCAGGCGGAAGGCCTGGATCACCCCTACCGGGTCTTTGAATGAATCAAATCGTGATACTTGCAGGATCAGGGGCTTGTCTTTCTCTACCCCCAGACGGTGCAGCACCGCCTTGATTTCTTCTTCCGTCAAATCCCGGTTTTTCTCACTCAAAGGATCAATAGAAGGGCGGATGAGATACTGGGGGTGAGGCAGGTTCTGGGCGAACTGGGACATGGAAAAAACCGAGGCGTCATATTGTTTCACGATCTCCCGCAAGAACCGCCACACCGCCAACTGAGGGCGGGAGGCGTCTATGTGGCAGCGCCAGACCCAACGCCGGGATTGAGGACGCAGCACTTCAATCAAGCAGGCCGGCTGCGGGTCATGCACCAGCACCACATCCGCCTCCCAGGAAAACCGCCGGGCATTCTCTATGTTGACCTGGCGGTAATGCTCCAGCATGGCGCGAGTCAAATTGACTTTGAAGCCTTGTAGGCCGTTGTGGAAAGCCTTGGTGACTTCAAAAAAGGCGGAATCACCCAAAATGACTTCCCAGGTGGTCTGAAGACCCAACTGGTTCATCAGCGGCGTGACCCAGGACAGAATCTCCGCAACCCCCCCGCCGACGGCGGTGGAGTTGATATGGATAAACCGCTGCCCTTGCAAGTGCTCGGCCAAACGGTAAAGCTGGCCCACCACTTCCTCTCCCACGATGGGGGCGTAATCATCCAGGGTGATCACAGAGTTCTCCCAGATGCTGGTGGATTAACCCCAAGAGGGTCTCCCGCAATTCTTTCAGGTTGTAGAAATAGATGTCAACGTCGCGGATGGCCTTGACCAACTCCGGCAAGCCGAAGTTGGTCTCAATCCAGAAAGAAAAATCGTCGCTTTTCAGTTCCCCCAGGCGCCAGCGGGCTTCGAAGAAGTGGTAATAGATGGAATCCAGGCCCACCTGGGTGAGGGCCCCGCAGAATTCCTTCAAGGTGTGGGCTGAAATCAGGGAATGCATCACCACCACCGAGGCCTGACAGAAGTGAAACTCGAAGCCGGAGCGGGCCCAGGGGACGGAGGGCAGGTCCCAGAGGTACTCCTCCAGGATGTCCACCAGCGCCTGGCGCACCAGCCCCAGGTTCTGATATTCGAAGGGATTGAAGGAGCTGAATTGCTCCGCCAGCTTGCTGTCCTGCAGGGCGTTGGCCGCCCACAGGGCGAAGTCGTTGGGATATTCCACCACTGGTTGGCCCAAGGCCAGACGGGATTGAATCAGATGATAGAAAAGCATTGATTCGTCCATTTCACGAAGGCCCTCTAACAATTCCCTCAGGTTCGCCACCTTTTTGCCCAGGGGCATGGCCATCAAGAAACATTCTTGAAACCAGAAGGGATTTTCGGCCACCTGATCCAATATCTTCGCCATTAAGAGTCCTCCAGGGGTGCGGCGAGAAGGGATAGGAAATGCCTTACTGCCTTGGTATCAGGAAGGCAATGGGATGCCGCGGTTTCGGTGCCGGGGCAACCCACTTTGATGGTCAACCCGTGGCCTTTTAAAAGCAGGAAGGCGCTTTCATCAGTAATATCGTCACCTAAATATACCGGAAAAAGCCCGGAAAATCCAGACAATAACAATATTTGCTGTATTGCCGCACCCTTACTGACTCCGTGCGGCAGGATTTCCAGCACCTTTTTTCCAGACAGCATTTGGAAACCTCCCTCCTGCCGCAGCTGCTCCTGCCATCTTTCTAATATTACAACGAATTCATACGCAGGTTCTGCCAGAACCTGCCGATAGTGGAGAGCAAATCCCTGAGGCTTGTCCTCAATCCACCAACCCTGAAAGGGCTGAAGCCTCAACACCAGCCGGTTGCGCCAACGGGAAAGTAATTGATCGTCTGCGGCAGCAACTGGCAAGGGATGGAGACGCCCGGAAATATAGGCCTCGCCGCCGTGGGAGCCCAGGAAGTCCAGGCCTGGGACGGGCAGCAGTTCCTGTAAGTCCCTCAAGGGACGACCTGAAACCACCATCAACTTCAGGTCTCCCTGAGCCGTAAGCCGCCTCAGCAAATCCAGCAACTCCGGAGTAGGCTGGGCCAGTTCCGGGCGGGGAGCGATCTCCACCAGGGTGCCGTCGTAGTCCAGAAAAAGGAGCAGAGGCCGCCTCTGTTGACGAGCCTGCTGCACCAACCTGAGGGATGTCTGACAGTCGATCATAGCCGATAGATACTTGCGCAGCGTCAGGTTAGGTGAAAATTAAGCCTAGGACAGAATTTCCCTTCGCCTCAACCACTTAGCGGTCTCCCCGGCGAGTTCCACCATGTTCTGGCTGAAGAAGGCCATCCAGGCCGTGCCGTC
>DZCR01000139.1:4809-8524 GCA_022736495.1 Desulfobacca acetoxidans | reverse complement strand
GAGGAATCGTGGGAGATTCTCCCCGGGGTGCCGAAGGGGCTGGTGCGGGTCTTCTTTTTGGCGGGATTATTTTTCATATCCAGGGCCGCCCCCATCTCCCTGATTTTCCCATGGTTTATCCAGAGCCTGTATGGTAGAATATAACATTGCAGGGCTGAAGGCAAGGAAAGGAAATTCATGGATTGGTGGTTGTTGGCCGGGGTGCCGGTCACGTCGTTTATCGTGGCGCTTTCCGGGGCTTTGATGCCCGGGCCGCTGTTGACCCTGACCGTGGGGGAGGCGGCCCGGCGCGGGTTTTGGGCCGGTCCTCTGATCATCCTGGGCCACGCCCTGCTGGAACTGGCCCTGGTCCTGTTGCTTTTGGCCGGGGTGGGCGTCTGGTTGCATCGCCCCCTGATCCTGGGCCTGGTGGGTTTGGTGGGCGCGGTTATGCTGGCCTGGATGGGCCTGGGGTTGTTCAAGGCTTCCCGTCACGGGCGCCTGCAATTCGACTCCCAGAAGGATTCGGGCCTTAATCCGATTATTGCCGGGGTGCTCATGAGCGCCGCCAACCCCTACTGGCTCATCTGGTGGCTCACCATCGGACTGGGCTACGTCATGTTTTCCATGAAATACGGCCTGCTGGGGGTGGCGCTGTTCTTCATCGGCCACATCCTGGCCGACTTTGCCTGGTACAGCCTCATATCCGGCGCGGTGGCCCAGGGTCGCCGCTTTATCTCGGATCGGGTCTACCGCAGCTTTCTGGGTGGGTGTGCGATCTTTCTCTTCTGCTTCGGCGGCTACTTCGGCATCCAGGGAGTGAATTTTCTGGTTAATTCTTGAAATGTAAGGGCGGATCTATACTCGTTGCCAAGAGGTTTTTCTTCTCCCCCCTCACCCTAACCCACTCCCTCCGCTGGGGGGAGAGGGGATAAAAGGAAGGGACTTCTGGCCTTGGCTCCAAGGTTCCGCCCTGCTTGAGGGCGCACATGCAAGTGCGCCCCTCTTAGGGAGCAAGCATACATGATCCAAAAGGGGCTGACCGTAGGGTTACTGGAAGTGAATTGCTATATTTTGGGGGATGAACAGACCAAGGAAGCCGTGGTCATCGACCCCGGGGGTGACGAAGACGAAATTCTTGAGGTTCTAAAATATAACAATTTCCGATTGAAGCTGATCATCGACACCCATGGCCATTTTGACCACGTGGACGCCAACCAGCCCTTGAAAGACGCCACCGGGGCTCAAATCGCCATCCACGAGGCCGATGCTCAGATGCTGGATAAACCCTCGGCCGAGGCCATGTTCTTCACCGGCAATCGCCTGCGTACCTCCCAGGCGGATATCCTGTTGAAAGAAAACGACATCCTCACCTTTGGCCAGTACCGGCTGAAGGTCCTGCATACGCCGGGACATACGCCGGGAGGCATCAGCCTGGTGCTGGAAGACCACACCTACGTGTATGTGGGCGACCTGCTCTTTGCGGGATCCATCGGCCGCACCGACTTCCCCGGCGGCAGCTATGACGCCCTGATTAACGCCGTTAAAACCAAAATCTTTCCCTTGGGAGATAACTATACCGTCTATCCCGGCCATGGCCCGGTGACCACCGTAGGTCAGGAACGGAAGTATAATCCGTTCTTTTAAAAAAAGGGAAAAAGCGAAAAGGGAAGAATCGGAGCAGACAATTTTTTTATTAATGAGAACCGAGCAGATTCCCCCTTACCCTAACCTCTCCCCCATTGGGGCAGAGGGGATAAAGAGGGAAATCCTTTGGTCCTCACATCAATAACCTTTTTCCCGTTCGCCTTTTACCCGATTTTTTGAAAAAGCTACCATGATCTTCACCAACAAACGCATTCTCTTAGGTGTTACCGGCGGCATCGCGGCATATAAGGCCGCGGAGGTGGCCCGGCGGCTCATGGGCTGCGGGGCTCAGGTCAAGGTGGTGATGACTAAGGCCGCGCAGGAGTTTGTGGGCCCGATGACGTTTGCGGCCTTGACCGGAGAGCGCGTGGGCACCGGGCTCTGGGGTGGGGGGAGCGAACCCCTGGAGCACGTGGCCCTGGGGCAAGAGGTGGACGCCTTGGTGATCGTCCCGGCCACCGCCAATTTCATCGGGAAGCTGGCCGCGGGGATCGGGGATGATTTACTTACCACCATTATGCTGGCGGCCACCAAGCCAGTGCTGCTCTGCCCGGCCATGAACGTGGAGATGTGGGCCAACCCGGTGGTGGAGGAAAACCTGGCCCGGTTGAAAGGCCGGGGTCTGACGGTGATGGAGCCCGCGGCGGGTTCCCTGGCCTGCGGCGCGGTGGGGCTGGGCCGCCTGCCGGAGCCGGACCTGATCGTAGAGGCCTGCGCCCGCCTGCTTTGTGCGCCGGATTTGGCCGGGCGGCAGGTTTTGGTTACTGCCGGGCCTACCCATGAAGATTTTGACCCGGTGCGGTTTTTGACCAACCGCTCCAGCGGCAAGCAGGGGTATGCGTTGGCGAAGGTAGCCTGGCGCCGGGGCGCCAAGGTCACCCTGGTGAGCGGTCCGACCTGTCTGGCGGCGCCCTACGGGGTGCAGCGGGTGGCGGTGCGCTCGGCCCGGGACATGCTGATTGCCGTGGCCGAACATTTCCCGAAGACGGACGTGCTGTTGATGGCCGCGGCGGTGGGGGATTATCGTCCTACCCAGTCTGAAATTCGGAAGATCAAGCGGGGAGCCCAGGAAGAGATGCAGTTCCAGCTCACCCAGAACCCCGACATTTTGAAACAGGTGGCTTTGTCGAAAAACCGGCAAATCGTGGTGGGGTTCGCGGCGGAGACCCACGATCTGGAGGCCGAGGCCCGCCGGAAACTGCGGGAAAAGCACCTGGACCTCATGGTGGCCAACGATGTGAACCGCCCGGATTCCGGGTTTCAGGTGGATACCAACGAAGTCACTATCATCGCCGCAACAGGGGAGCCCCTGGTCCTGCCATTGATGAGCAAAGAGGAGGTGGCGGCCAGGATCCTGGACCGCGTGGTCGACCTCCTGAAAACCCGGGACCGGCAGGTTACCCAAGATGCCTGAAGACCCGGTCCTGGAACTGCGGGAATTGGTAGAAAGCCTGTCTGGCTGGTTGCGCTATCAACGGCGTCTGGGCTGGCGCGGGTTACCAAGAGAGGTTGAATCTGCGCCGGAAATCCGGAAGCAACCGGACGAGCAACCCACCTTAGAGGAAATCCGGGCTGAGATGGGCGACTGCCGCCGGTGCAAGCTTTACGCCGGCCGCACCAACCTGGTCTTCGGCGAGGGCCCCGGCAACGCCCGGCTGATGTTCGTGGGTGAGGCCCCGGGGGCGGAGGAAGATGCGCAAGGGGTCCCCTTTGTGGGCGCGGCGGGCAAGCTCCTCAACAACTTGCTCAGCAAACTGGGGTTGAGCCGGGGAGAGGTCTACATCGCCAATGTTCTGAAGAGCCGGCCGCCGGGGAACCGGGACCCGGAGTCCGATGAGATCACCGCCTGCCTGCCCTTCCTGGAGAAACAGATCAAGGCTATCCGGCCCCTGGTGATCGTTACGCTGGGGCGGATCGCGGCCCAGGCCTTGTTGGGCACCAAGGAACCCTTGACCCGGATGCGGGGGCGCTGGCAGAGGTACGATGATATCCGGGTGATGCCTACGTTTCATCCATCTTATCTGTTGCGTTTCCCCCAGGAGCGGCACAAAACCTGGGACGATATGCAGCAGGTCATGGAGTATTTGGC
>DZCR01000139.1:0-4709 GCA_022736495.1 Desulfobacca acetoxidans | reverse complement strand
TGCTGGTGCTGGCAGGCCTGGCGGCCGCTGCAACCGCGCCCCGGGCGGTGTATGTGTTGCGAGCTGAGGGGTCCGTCAACCCGGGGCTGGCTGAATTCATCGTGGCAGGCATTCACACCGCAGAGGACAAAAGCGCTGAAGCCTTAGTGATCGAACTGGACACCCCCGGCGGTTTGGACTCTTCCATGCGGCAGATTGTTCAGGCCATCAGCAACGCCAAAGTTCCCGTTATCGTCTACGTCTATCCCAAGGGGGCCCGGGCCGCCTCCGCCGGGGTCTTTGTTACCATGGCGGCAGACGTGGCCGCCATGGCCCCGGGCACCAATATTGGCGCGGCCCACCCCGTGTCCATCGGCCTAGGCAAAATGGACAAAACCATGGAGAAGAAGGTGCTTAACGACATGGTGGCCTATGGGCGGGCCCTGGCGGCGGAACGGGGCCGCAACGCCGACTGGATGGAAAAGGCCGTGCGCCAGAGCGTTTCCATTCCCGCCACCGAGGCCGTCAAGCTCAAGGTCGTGGACCTCATGGCCGATAACCTGGAGGACCTGCTGACCAAGATCAATGGCCGGAAGGTGACGGTGGGGGGCAAGCAACTGGTCCTGCACACCACCGGGGTGCCGGTCCGGGAAATTTCCGAGGGTATGCGCTTCCGGGTCTTGAAATACATCGCCGACCCCAACATTGCCTTTATTCTGATGATAATCGGCCTGGCGGGCCTCTATTTCGAGCTGGCGACCCCCGGAGCGGTTTTTCCCGGGGTCATCGGCGCCATCTGCCTGCTTCTGGCCTTTTTCGCCTTCCAGACCCTGCCCATCAACTATATCGGCGTCCTCTTGATCTTCCTGGCCTTTGTGTTCTTTGTGCTGGAATTTAAGATCACCAGCTATGGGTTGTTGTCGGTGGCCGGGGTCGTGTCGCTTTTCCTTGGCGGCATCATGTTGTTTCGAGAAGGAGGAACGGGGGTGGCCATATCCTGGGGAGTCTTAATACCCACGGTAATCATCATATCGCTTTTTTTTATTTTGGTGGCCGGTAAGGTCTTCCGCAGCCACCTGCGGCGCCCCATGACCGGCACCATCGGCATGGTGGGGGAACGGGGCGTGGCCCGGACCGACCTGAATCCCGAAGGCCAGGTTTTTGTGCACGGCGAGTTCTGGGAGGCGGAGAGCGCCGAGCCCATTGCGGCGGGTGAACCTGTTGAAGTTCTCAAAGTAATGGATCTTAAACTTGTGGTGCGCAAGGCGCCAACAAATTAGGGAGGGCATTATGCCTATTGAGTTGATAGTGGTGGTGGTATTGGTGTTCTTTTTCCTGGTGAGCGCCATTAAAGTTCTGAATGAATACGAGCGGGGAGTTATTTTCCGGCTGGGCCGGGCCCTGGGCTATGCCAAAGGCCCCGGTCTGATCATTCTTATTCCCATGGTGGACCGCCTGGCCCGGGTCAACCTGCAATTGGTGACCTTTGACGTCCCCTCCCAGGACGTCATCACCCGGGATAATGTTACCGTAAAAGTAGACGCGGTGGTCTATTTCCGGGTGGTTGATCCGCGCAAGGCGGTGATCGAGGTGCAGGATTATTACACCGCCACCCAGCGTCTATCCCAAACCACTTTGCGCAGTGTCTGCGGCCAGGTTGAACTGGACGAACTGCTGGCCGAACGGGACAAGGTCAATGCCCATCTGGCGGAAATCTTGGATAAGCAAACCGAACCCTGGGGCATCAAGGTGACCCTGGTGGAAGTCCGGTCCATTGACCTGCCCATCGAGATGCAGCGGGCCATTGCCCGGCAGGCGGAAGCCGAACGGAATCGGCGGGCCAAGGTTATTAATGCCGAGGCTGAATTCCAGGCCGCCGCCAAGATGGCCGAGGCCGCCAAGGTCCTGGCCACCGAGCCCATGTCTTTACAGCTCCGCTACCTTGAGACCTTAAGGGAGATTGCCGCGGAGAAGAGCTCCACCACCCTATTTCCCATCCCCATCGATCTCATCCGGCCTTTCCTCAAGATGGCGGAGCGGATGGAGAAGCAGGAGGAGGCCAAAGAAGGGGAAAAAGGGTAGAACGATGGCCTTTGAGGTTGAGAAATCGATGAAATACCGATAAATTAAACGGTACGCCTCATCATCTGATTGAAGATAAGAATGCGTCAAGCCGTGTTGATAGGCCAAGACTGAAAAGAAGAGAATAGGGGTAGGGTAACCCTGCTCCCCCAGGAAATACTACAGGAGAGAAACTATGGCTAAGAAGGAACGCAAAGAGAAAAAAGAAAAACCCCTGGATAAAATGACCGCTACCGAACTGCGCAAGTACGCCCTGGATATGGGCGAGATCAGCGGCGTGCACGGCATGAACAAAGAGGAGCTGCTGGTCGCCATCAAAGAGGTGAAGGGCATCAAGGATGAGGGTAAGGCTACCGAGAAGGTCAGCATGCGGGACCTGAAGGTAAAAGCCGGAGAAATGCGCGCCAAAAAGCTGGAAGCGCTTTCGGCCGGAGAACCCCGCAAGAAGGTTGACATCTTGCGCAAGAAGGCCAATCGGCTGAAGAAGCGGACGCGAAAAGCGGCGTAATTTTGTTTGCAAAAATAGTTTGGGCTTTTGAGGGGCGGGTTTGAATCCCGCCCCTCAAAGTTTTGCAGCCTAACGGATTATGCAGAAGGAGCCCAAGCAAAGCTTGGGCGAGAGATGGCCTTCCCAAGTGCAACTTGGGAACGAGGGCGTAAGCGCAGCCTAAAGCCTGCGGCTACCCAATAAGGGTAAAGAAAAAGGGTTAGGGACTAAGTCCCTAACCCTTTGGTAATTTCGAGGGCTGAGCTTACATGCCCGGGAAGATCTTTACCGAGCTCATGGCCAGGTTGTAGAGGAAGCCCGGGAAAATGCCGATCAGGAGCACCCCGGCGGCGGTGACGGCTACCACTGCGGTCTGGGCCGGAGAGAAGGCCACCGGACCCAAATCCGCCTCTGCCGGTTTCATGTACATAAGCACGGTGATGCGCAGATAGTAGTAAACCGACACCAGGGAGTTCATGACGCCGATGATGGCCAACCAGATATACCCGGCCTTGATGGCGGCGGAGAAGATGTAGAACTTGCCCACGAAGCCTGCGGTGGGGGGAATCCCCGCCAGGGCGAACATGAACAGGGCCATGCTTGCAGCCAGGACCGGGTGTTGCGCCGCCAGACCGGAGTAGTCGTAAATATTGAGATAGCTGTCTTTTTTCCGGCCCACCAGGATCACCACCCCGAAGGCCCCCAGGTTCATCAGGGTATAGGCCAGCAGGTAGTAGAGGAGACTCACCGCGCCCAACTGGTTGGCGGCGACTAAAGCCACCAGCAAATAGCCGGCGTGGGCGATGGAGGAATAGGCCAGCATACGTTTGATATTGGTCTGGGCGATGGCGGTGATGTTACCGATGGTCATGGTCGCCACGGCCAGGACCCACAGGAGCATGTTCCAATCCAAATGCATGGCTGCGAAGGCCAGGAAGAAGACCCGGGCGAAGGCGGCAAACGCCGCGGCCTTGACGGCTACGGCCATGAACGCGGTCACCGAAGTGGGGGCACCTTCATAAACGTCCGGGGTCCACATGTGGAAGGGGGCCGAAGCCACTTTGAAGCCGAAGCCCACCAGTAAAAGGCCGATGCCCGCGAAAATCAAGGGCTGGCTGGCCGTTTCCAGGGCCAGGCGCTTGGGCAATTCGCTCAAGAACAGGGTGCCGCCCGCGGCGCCGTAGAGCATGGCCATGCCGAAGAGCAGGAAGGCGCTGGAAAAGGACCCCAGGATGAGGTACTTCAGCGAGGCCTCATTCGACCGGACATCCTCACGGAAAAGACCCGCCAGGACGTAGACCGCAATGGACATGACCTCGAGACCCAGGAAGATCATGATGAGATGGGCCCCGGCAGCCATGAGCATCATGCCCATGGTGGCGAAGAGGATGAGGGCGTAGTACTCACCCAAGTTCTTGCCGTAGTCTTCCAGATATTGCCGGGAGATAAGGATCGTCAGCGCCGCGCCCAGGAGAAAGATCATATAGAAGAAGCAGGCGAAGTTGTCCAGGTAGACCATGCCGGCGAAATCGGTGCCGCTCTTGCCCCAGAGGCCGACGGTCTGGAAGGCGGCCACCACCAGTCCCAGCAGGGCAAGCCCGGAAAAACAGGCCTTCTTCCCGCCTTTGGGGGAGAGCGCATCCAGCACCAGGATCAGGATGGCGGTCACGGTGAGCGTGAGCCACGGCCCGATGCTGCTCAGATGGAAGACGGGTATGGTGAGGGTCATTTCGCCTCCCCCTTAAACACTTGGAGTTGGGAAACCTGCGTAGTTTTGGCCTTTTCCATCATAGCCAGGAAGTTCTCCGTCGACGCCTTGGTCTTATCTAAAAAGGTGCTGGGATAGACCCCGATCCAGACGATAAAGAGGATCAGGGGGGCAAAGATGGCGATTTCCCGCCAGGACAGGTCTTTAAGGTCTTTATTTTTCGGGTTTTCCACCTTGCCGAACATCACCCGCTGGAACATCCACAGCATGTAACAGGCCGCGAAGATGACACCGGTGGCGGCGATGGTGGCGTATACCATGTTGGTCTTAAAGGTCCCCAAGAGAATGAGGAACTCACCCACGAAGCCATTCAAGCCCGGCAAGCCGATGGAGGACAGGGCCACGATCATAAAGATAATTGCGTAGATGGGCATGGGGGTGCTCAACCCGCCA
>DZCR01000014.1 GCA_022736495.1 Desulfobacca acetoxidans | reverse complement strand
TTAATTATTTAAGTAAGTTATGCTTATTGCTCCCCCATCCGCCCAGGAGATTTTTCCTGATATTGAAATAATTGGATTTATCCTCCCTGACTCTTAGTCTGTCAGGCTAACAAAGGATTGCCCGTCGTTTTTGAGTTATTAAGGATGCTGATCCCCGAAGGGTAAGGAGCCCCAGCGGGTCAGGTCTTTAGGACAGGCCATCTCCGCGGCCAGTCCGGCGGCCTCGATGGTCAGATTGCGGCAGAACTGCAGATGTTCCCGGCAGAGCCAGGTCTTCCGCCACTGGGAGGTCAACAGTCGGCACTGGGTGCTGCCATAGCGCCGCTTGAATTCGTTGGGCAGGCGGTTAAAGAGGCGGTAAAGGCCAGGCTCGCCATAGAGTTCATCCGTCGCAGCCTCGGCACTGGCCGGGACCTCCCGGCGGCCGTACACCGCCCCCAAAGCGGCCATAGCTCCCACCAGGGCGCCACAGGTGTCGCCGAAGAGCCCGCCGCCGCCCCCGAAGCCGGTCATGAGGCACATGGTTTCGTGGGGCAGGCCGGTTTCCAGGTGGAAGATAACGGCCTCGAAAACACTTTCGGCACAGTTCAGGCCGGTTTTAAAGTTATGTTTGGCCCGTTTTTTTACCTGGGCAATCACTTCTTCAGGGGTCATCCAAGGTCTCCATGTTTAAATTTATACCGTGGGCGGGTTTTAAACCTGCCCCTACCGGACCCGCTCCGATTTTCTGCGGCTGGGGGCCGCCCTATAAATAATTTTCTACAAAGCTCTTCAGGTCTTCCAACACCACTTCCGGCTCCCGAGTAGTATCCAGCCTGAGTAACGGCCGGTCCTCCGGCCTAAAGGGGTCGAAGTCCCGAGCCTGGGCCTCGAAGAGCTCCACCCGGCCATCGGAGA
Organism: Desulfobacca acetoxidans; assembly: GCA_022736495.1. The sequence goes on along the minus strand of DZCR01000014.1, from coordinate 32,161 downwards.
TGGCCTCGGGGTCGGTCAGTCGAATCCCCAGGCGCTCCAGGGCCACGGCCGGCGGGCATTCACAAGACACGAACACCACCCGCGCCTTCTGCTCTTTGGCCAACTGTCGCACCCGATCCCTTTCCTGCGCCCGCTTATAAGAACCGTCCAGGATCACGCTCTGCCCGGCCGCCAGATAATCGGCGGCCTGCCGGAGCATCTCGTCGTAGGTGCGGGCGGAAAAATCCTGGTTATAGATGCCCTGTCCGAAGTCCACGGTCACCCGGTCTGTGGGTTTGAGGCCCGCCAGGGTTTTGCGCACCGCGTCGCTGTGGATGACCGGCCACCCCAGAGTTTGGGCCAGGGCCCGGGAGCGGTTGCTCTTGCCGGTGCCCATCAATCCGAAGACTACCACGATCATGCGGCCCATCGCGCTCCCGCTTCGGCATACTCCCCGGCCAGGTCAAAATAGGCCCGAGCCGTTTTCAGGGCCTGGTCCCGCGTTTCCGGGGGCTGGGCCGGGTCCTGGGCGGTAAAGGCGTGAATCTTGCCCCGCACATAGGCCCGGTAACACTTGTAAAAATCCAACATCTGGAGCAGGTCCGGGTCCCGATAGGCTAAAGCGAAGCGCTCCACAAAATAGCGCGACAGATCCCGGAGACCGTGGAAATCCAGGTCCATGGCCAGAAAATCGATATCCGCCGCCACGTCGCCATAGCGGAAGCGGTGGTTAAATTCAATGCAATCAAAGATGTAAACGCCATCGGCCAGGCAGATGTTCTTCATGTGCAGATCGCCGTGGCAGTCCCGGATGCGGGACTCCCGGATGCGCTTGAGAAACAGGTCCCGGTGCCGCGCCAGAAACGACCGGGAAAAGCCGCGAATCTCCTCAAACAACTCCCGGGGGAACATCTGGCCCGCCAGGTTTTCGGTCCGGGAAAAGTTCTCTTCCTGGTTGTAGGCGATGATAGAGGGCTCTCCGTACTTGTTGATGCGGGGGCCGGTGGCCGCCTGCTCGTAGAACGGCGCCAACCGATTAATGATGCGGTCCAGATGCCCCCGGTCCAACTCGCCCCGGTCCGCCACCTCATCCATCATGCGGTCCTGGGGCATACGCACCATTTTCAAGGCATATTCCAGGGGCTGCCCTCGGCCGCCCACCCTGACCCGGTCCCCTTGCGCCGTAATGGGCAGGACCTCCAGGTAGATTTCGGGACAGAGGCGGCGGTTGAGGACCAGTTCTTCCTGGAGGTAATGGTGGCGGCGGCGCAGGGTGGTAAAGTTCAAAAACCCCAGGTCCAACGGTTTTTTGACCTTGTAGGCGAAGTCAGCGGTGATAAAGACCCAGGAGATATGCGTCTGGATCAGGTCAACCCGCCCGGTGGGTTCCGGGTAAGCTGCCGGGTCCATCAAGGCCGCGATCAGGTCCATAACGGTATTATAAACTATCTTCCCCTAGGGGTCGGCGGAGGGGGCTCGGGGGAGTTTTCGGTTTTTCTGTATGGTCAGAAGTCATCCGCCCCTGGGCTAACCAAAAACTCCGTTCAAAATGTTGCATTGCTTCAATCTTTTTCCCCGGCGATCTCCTCCAGGGTGCGGCCGGTGAGTACGGATTGAGGTTCGCTAGCCACCGGGTTGCGGCTGGGGTCGGCGGCCTCGTCGTCCGCTTTTACGAAGAGCCAGGACTCATCCTTGCCGGTCCTAAAGCGGGTGAGGGCATAACCGCCCTTAAGTTTCCTTCCCTCCAGCCAGACCTTGACGTGACCGTGCGCCACCGCTTGGGCCATGGGGATGCTTGCCCCTTTTTTTTCCGTCAGGTTGCGGTAGGGGCCGGTGTCCCAGACCAGGACCGTACCGGCGCCGTACGCTCCCGGCGGGATGGTGCCCTCGAAGTCGGCGTACTCCAATGGATGGTCTTCGGTGGGCACGGCCAGGCGCTTGTCTTTGGGGTCGGTGGAGGGGCCCTTGGGGATGGCCCAGGACTTGAGCACCCCGTCCACCTCCAGGCGGAAATCGTAGTGGAGATGGCTGGCGGCGTGTTTTTGGATGACGAAGATGGGCTCCCGGGCAGTCCTGGCCCCCTGGCCCGTGGGCTCGGGGGTACGGGAAAAGTCGCGCTTTTCCTGGTAATCCTTGAGACTGGCTTTGGTCATCCGCCTTCTCCTGGGGCCAACTCGGCCGCCAATTTGTAAGGCCCTAGCTACGACAATATTTTAGTACTAAGATAAGTCCCCGGAGTATCAGGGTCAATGGGGTCTTTACGCCCTATCCGGCGGCAGAAAAAAAACAAAATGGCCTGCTGACCAAAAATTTATCAAAAATTAATTGACAATGATTATAAATGTAGTATATAAATACAAGATTTACTGAATATCAAGGGGGGCTACGGCCATGCACTGCGAGACTTTAAAACCAGGGGTAGATTGTACCTTTATGACGAAAAAAGGCTGTTCGTTCAACGGCGGCAGCTGTAAACCAGTGGTGACGGAATGTGAAGGCTGCGACCGGATTTTGGGTTCCAACGGCAGCTCTTTTTGTGCTTCTTTTCCGGACCCTGCCTCCAAGTGGCGCCGGGGCACCTGCAACCTGGCCACTCACGTGAAAGCCGAAAAGAAAGAGATGGCCCAGAAGGTCAATCCTCTGAAGGCGTCCAAACGCCAAGCCGCCGGCCGCTAAGCAGGCATTGAACGGACAGCGCGGCTCGACTTTTCAGCCAGCCGCGCTCTCTGCTTTTTCCTTCCCGTTCTATCCTTTATTTCCCCAGCTTCTCCAAGGCTGCCTTGATCCGGCTCAATCCCGTCGCAATCCGTTCCCGGGACGTGGCATAGGAAAATCTCAGGCACTTGTCTTCCCCGAATTCGCCTCCCGGCACCGCCGCCACCTGCGCCTCTTCCAGGAGGTAGGCCGCCAGGGCCCCGGACCGGGATTGGCCCGGCTCGGCCTTGAGCCGGTCGTAATACGCCGAAAAATTAGGGAAGAGATAGAAGGCCCCACCCGGCTTGATAGCGGTGACCCCGGGGATCTCCAGGGTCCGGCGATAGATATCGTCCCGGCGCCAGGCAAATTCCGCCAGCATGGTCTGCACCGAATCCTGGGGGCCGTTTAAAGCCTCCACCGCAGCCTTCTGGGCGATGGAGGTGGGGTTCGAGGTGCTCTGGCTCTGGAGATTGTCCGCCGCCTTGATCCCGGCCTCGGGCCCGGCCAGGTAGCCGATGCGCCAGCCGGTCATGGCATAGGCCTTGGAGACGCCGTTGAGGATGAAGGTCCTGGCCTGCAATTCCGGCGACAGCATGGCCATATTCACAAACTTGGCCCCGTCAAACAGGATTTTGTCATAAATGTCATCCGAAATCACGTAGAGTCCGGCCTCCAGCACCACCTGCCCCAGGGCCGCCAACTCGTCTTTGGTATAGACGCCGCCGGTGGGATTGGAAGGGCTGTTAATCACAATGGCCTTGGTCCGGGGGGTGAGCCGCGCCTTTAATTCCGCCGCGGTCAACTTAAAGCCATTCTCCTCCCGGGTGGGGACGACCACCGGCGTGGCATCCGCCAGCATGACCATGGGCACGTAGGAAACCCAGAAGGGGGCGGGGATAATGACTTCGTCGCCCTTCTCGCAGAGCACTTGAAACAAATTGTAGAGGCCGTGCTTGCCGCCGCAGGACACCAGGATTTCCCTGGGCTTATAGCTCAAGCCATAATCGCCTTGGAATTTGTTGACGATGGCCGCTTTCAGTTCCGGAATGCCCCCCACCGGGGTGTAGCGGGTAAAACCCTCCTGGATGGCCCGGATGCCGGCCTCCCGGATGTTGTTGGGGGTGTCGAAATCCGGCTCCCCCACGCCGAAATTGACTATGTCGACTCCTTGCGCCTTGAGCTGATTGGCCTTGGCATTGAGGGCCAGGGTGGCGGAAGGGGGAATCTGGCGGATACGGCTGGCAAGTTGCATGGCGACTCCTTTGCGGATAAAAATTTGCCGGGAAATGCGAAACGAAACCCGATATTAATCAAAGCTTTTCATGAATTACGCCTCAGCTTTTATAAGGTTAGTGTAACCCATTTTCGCATTCCAGGTAATATCGTCCCTCGCACAATCTCACTAGGATAATCTTTTGAAAATTATCTAACATTATGGTAATTGTCAACTGGGGAGGCCTGTCCGTGAAGTCCGTCGCCATCATCACCAAAAAGTTTAAACCCGATGCCCTGGAAGCAGGCCGGGCCTTGCAGACCTGGCTGGACAAGCGCGGGATCAGGGCCTGGCATTGCGAAAACGAGCCCGAGCCTCACATCCAGCCTCTGCCTGAAGACGTGGAAGTCATCGTGGTGATGGGGGGCGACGGCACCATCTTGAGTGTAGCCCGGCATTACGGCGGCAAGGGCGTGCCCATTTTCGGGGTCAATATGGGAGGCCTGGGATTTTTGACGGAAATTTCTCTGGACGAACTCTACCCCTGCATGGCCGAGCATGTGCTCACCGGCAAGTTTGAAGTGGAAGAGCGCCTGATGCTCACCGTCACCCTGTATCGGCATGGGCAGATATTCTGGCGGGGAAACGTCCTCAATGACGCGGTGATCAACAAGGGGGCGTTGGCCCGTATTGCCGAAATGACCACCTGGATTGACGGGGAATATCTCACCATCTACCGGGCCGACGGGCTCATCGTCGCCACACCCACCGGCTCCACCGCCTACAATTTGTCCGCCGGGGGGCCCATTGTCTACCCGACCCAGCGCAACCTGATCATTTTGCCCATCTGCTCCCATACCTTGAGCGACCGGCCTCTTATCCTGCCGGACACGGTCACCGTAGCCGTCACCCTGGACGAAAAAGTCCAGGACGTTTACCTCACCCTGGACGGCCAGGTGGGCCAGGCCATGGAGCCGGGCGACCGGCTGGAAATCCGCCGGGCCCCTTACTATTTCAAGATAGTAAAGTCCCCCTACCGCAGCCATTTTGAAATCCTGCGCACCAAACTGGGTTGGGGGGAGCTGGGGGTATGTAAGTGAGCCAGGGGCGGGGGTCAGGTGATAATAATCCAGGCTTGAAACTATATATATAGAAAATCTATGACCGAACCTCTCAAAGAATTCCCCGTCCAGCGCTTTCGCCACGGTCAGATCGAATCCACCCGGGACCGGGTGGCGGTAGAGGAGCCCTTGGAAATCCGTTTAAGCGGTGAGCCGTTCCAGGTGCTTATGCGCCTGCCGGGCTGGGAAAAGGAACTGGCCCTGGGGTTTCTGGTTACCGAAGGCATCGTCCGAGACTTGGCCGAAGTCATCACTATTCACTTCTGCGGCACCGCGACTGACCCTTTGCTGCCCCCCAACGTGGTGGACGTCAGCCTGACGCCTGCGGCCCTGGAGCGGCGGGGGCGGCGGCATGTCGAGGTATCTTACACCAGTTGCGGCCTCTGCGCCAAGGAGGCAGTAAGGGAAATTTGCCGGAAGGTCCCCAAGGTGGCCAGCCCCCTCACCATTGCTCCGGCCGAAATTTTCGTCCTCATGGCACGGCTCCACGAGTTCCAGACCGTCTTTCAGGCCACCGGCGGCACCCACGCGGTGGCCCTGGCCAGCCCCGACGGCCAGGTCTTCATCCCCGCTGAAGACGTGGGCCGCCATAACGCCATGGATAAGGTTATTGGCCGGGCCGTCCTCACCCGGCAGGACTTGAGCCGCCTGGTGGCCCTGCTCAGCGGCCGCACCAGCTTCGAGATGGCCCTAAAATGCCTTCGGGCGGGCATCCCGATTTTGGCAGCGGTCTCGGCCCCAACTTCTCTGGCCCTGGAACTGGCCCAGGAGCTGGACCTCACCACCCTGGGCTTCGTCCGGGGCCAACGCTTCAATATCTACACTGCGCCCCAGCGGGTGGTTTAAATCAAATACTGTTCACTTAGTATCTTAACAGCCAATTGGAGGTCGATTTTGGGCAATGGTTTAGAGCCGCGATGGCGCAGAGGGAAACTGCTCATCTGACGCTTGACGCCGCGTGGGTACGCCGATTATGGCTGGATACCGCTCGCTCTTCCAAAATCTCCTCCAAGACACTCTCATGGAACGCTGCCCGCTCCCCTGGGGGGAAAAGCGGGGAAGCTCTGAAGTTTGCGGCGAATAACTCGGACTGCGTGAACGAAAGAGAGCCGGTCCGGGTCTTCATCCGCCCGGAGAGCCGCTGCATGCATCAGGCCACGGATGGCGAAGTGGGCCATCAGCAAACCGTAGAATTCCTGACGCACCAGGTCCGGCGTCTTGCTACGCAAGATGATGCGAGCTCCCCGCAAGTGGGTTTTCAATGCATCCAAGGCCGTCTCAATCTCCCCGCGTTCGTGGTACAGTGCTGCCAATTCAGGGGCCGGAGCCCTTACCGGGTCGAGGATGGTGGTAACCAAGCGATAAATGGGCTCGGCTCCAGCCACCCTCACGGCCAGTGGGAAAGAGGTAACCACACCGAAGTTGCCACCACCACCGCGTATGGCCCAGAAAAGATCTTCGTTTTCTTCGGCAGCAACCCCGCCTCTTGACTGAGGCGGGGTTTTTTATTACCTTTGAGATCAGTGAAGAGGAAAACCTTGATCAGGCATATTTCCGAGCACGGGGCTTTCCTGCTCAGGGAAGGTGGGCGGCATTCCATCTACCAAAAGGGAAGTTTTAAGACCTTGGTTCCCCGGCATACCGAAATAGTCGATGAACTGGCCCGGAAGATTTGCAAAGGCCTGGATATTCCATGGGTGAAATAATGAAATTCAGGGCCATGGTTAAGAAAAGCGATGATTGGTGGATCGGTTGGCTGATCGATCTTCCCGGGGTCAATGCTCAGGAAAAGACCCGGGAAGAATTACTTGAATCCTTAAGAATCGGCGCCGAAGATTTGCTGAGTACTGCGGTCCCCTTTGAAGCCGAAGCCCAGATGACCACCATTGATATTCAAACTCCCGAGTGGTCGATGGGAAAATAGGGAAATGGGCCACACCCGATCCCATCCCGAACTCGCTCGTTTAGTCCAGCAAGGCCGCTGGTCGATGATCTTGCCTGCCTAATCCTTCCGGTTGATCAAGGCCGCCAGGTAGCCGGCGCCGAAGCCGTTGTCGATGTTCACCACCGCCAGGCCGGTGGCGCAGGAATTGAGCATGGCCAAAAGCGCGGCCAGACCGCCGAAGGAGGCGCCGTACCCGATGCTGGTGGGTACCGCCACCACCGGCCGGTCCACCAGCCCCGCCACCACGCTGGGGAGCGCCCCTTCCATGCCCGCCACCACGACAAAGCAGGTGGCTTGGGCCAGCAGGTCCTGGTGAGCCAGGAGGCGGTGCAGGCCCGCCACGCCCACGTCGTAGAGGACTTCGGCTTTGTGCCCCATGATCCGGGCGGTGACCAGGGCTTCTTCGGACACGGGGATATCCGAGGTGCCGGCTGAAATCACCAGAATCAGGCCCCGGCCCCGGTCGGGGATCTCTCCCCGGCTGAGGGTCCAGGCCTGGGAGTCAGGATAATAGCGGGCGTCCGGGAAATCGGCCGTAAGCGCCGCGGCCATGTCCGGGGCCAGGCGGGTCATCAGGATGTGGTCCGAGCGGGCCTGCAGGGAGGTGAGGATGCCCCGGATCTGCTCCAGGCTTTTGCCCGCGGCGAACACCACTTCTGGAAAACTCTGCCGCAGCTGGCGGTGATGGTCCACCCGGGCGAAGCCCAGATCCTCGAAGGGCAGGGTCCGGAGTTGCTCCAGGGCCCCAGCCACCGGCAGCCGCCCGGCCCGGACCTCCTCCAACAAGTTTTTCAGGATTGTCTTATCCATAGATCATCCCTTTATAGGCCGGCCACAGGCGTCTCGCCGGTGGTTCTCTGCCTTCAAATGCAATCACGGGGGGGCCAGTTTGCCCTCCGGGGTCACCCGGAAGGTGCGGTCTCCCCAGGTAACCCGGCTGCCCAGGAAACTCGCCAGCCACAGGCCGAAGGAGCACAGGTCTTTTAGGGGTAGCAGGGCAAAGGCCCACCAGGGCAGGTCTCCGCGCAGCGCGCGGCGCTCGGAAAACCCGGCCACCACCCCCCGGATGGTCAGGGTGGCCGCCACCAGCCCCCAGGCCCAGGGAGCCAGGCCCGCGGCCAGGAGGATCGCGAGGCTGAAAATCAGGGCATGGGTGATGCCGTAAGCCAGGTAGCCTCCGGGGCGGCATACCCGGTAGGTGCGGGCCCAGCGGAGTTGGTGGGCCAGATAAGCGCCCAGACTCATCTCCGGGTTATGGGTCTCCACCACGTAGGGCAAAATTTTGACCTGAAGTCCGGTCTGAGCGACCCTGAAGCCCAACTGATAGTCGTCCGCCAGAAAGTCGGCCAGAGGAATGAAACCGCCGCTGGCGGTGAGGGCCTGCCGGGTCAGGGCCATGGTGGCCCCCAACGCGAAGCGAATCTCTTCGACCGATACGGCCGTGGCCACCGATGGGATAAAATCTGCCGCAATGGTCAGGGCCTCCAGGCCGGCCCCCAGGGTCCGGGGGCGGCCGGCCCGGTAAGGGCAGCTCACCAGGCCTACCCCCGGCTCCCGAAAGGCCGCGGCCACCCGGGCCAGGTAATCGGGGGCCACCTGCACGTCGCCGTCGGCAATCACCAAAAGGTCGTAGCGCGCCCGGGGCAGAAGCTGCTGCAAAGTGCTGATTTTCGGGTTGAGCCCCAAATTTTCCGGGCAGATGAATATCTCTAGATCGCACCTGGGGTAAGTCTGCTGCAATTCCAGCACCAGCGCCGCCACCGGGTTGTCGGCCTCCCGCACCCCGAAGAGCACCTGGTAGGGCTGGTAATCCTGGTTCAGAAAGCTCGCCAGGCATTCCCGGGTCAAGGGTTCCAGGCCCTTGAGGGGCTTGAAGACGGTGATGCCGGGGCCGGTGGACGCCAGCAGGGCAGGGGGAGGGGGCCGAAACAACCGCCATAAGCTGACCAGGGCCAGAAATTGGTAGAACCAGGCTGCCGCCAACAAGAGAACAAACAGATAAACCATGGCACCCATGAGGTCGCGTAGCGCAGCCGGAGGTCGGTATTGAGCCGCCCTGGATTAGAAAGACCGCTTGGCAGTTCATTTCATCATACCATAAACCGGGAAAAAGACACCGCTTCCGCAGCGTGATTTTCATCGACCTTGCCTTTTGCGGGGTAGGTCTTATATTACTTTAAATTGTGGTCATCAGGTAAGGTCACCATTGCCGTGCGCCCTCTGATGCCGGAAAAAAGGTGCGGCGCCGGTTTCATGAAAATGATCTGCTGATCCGAATAAGAGGGTGGGTTCGACAATACGCCCTCCCTGAGGTTAGATGCCGGCCTCAAATAAGTTAAAAACCCCTAAAAAAAAAGAGGAGAAGCTCATGGGAGAAATCAACTGGCGGGACAACTGGGAATCGGCCCTGGAAGAGGCGCAAAAAGTAAACCGGCGTCTCGTTCTGGAACTGTATATGGACGGCTGCACCCACTGCTCCCGGCTGCACGCCGAGACCCATACCGACGCAGGAGTGGTGGATACTTTGAACTCCAAGTATGTCCCGGTGCGTCTGGAAGGGCGCAGCCATATGGATGTCGTGAAAAAATTCAACGTCACCGGCGCCCCCACCACGTTGATCTTTTCGCCGGACGGCAAAGAACTGCATCGCTTTCCCGGTTTTTACTCCCCGGCGGACTATCTCACGGAACTGGCGAAAGCCGGCTGAGGTCAGGGGCTGCGCGTTGCGGTTTCCTGACATCGTCCCGCCGTTCTGAGTTGCCAATCGAGAAAATTTTGATAGTATAAGGCTGCACGTTTAACCGAGGGCCTTTCTGGGTCCAACGCTCATCTCTGCATGCAAGGGGCTCCATGAATTTGCGCGTTAAGCTTGGCACTACGGTTGGTGTGATTCTGGCAGTTTTGGTCATAACAGCAGGGTTGGCAGCGGGTGAGGACGAAGACTTCTCTGTGTCCGCCCGCTCCTTTGTCATTATGGACGCCAAAACCGGCCAGATCTTGTTATCCCTCAATCCCCAGCTCTTTCTGCCTCCGGCCAGCACCCTCAAAGTGATGACCGCCTTGGCGGTGGTGGAGCATCTGAAGATGGACGACAAGGTGACCGTCAGCCCTTACGCGGCCGCGGCGCCGCCCTCCAAGATCGGGATTAAGCCGGGCGAAACCTATACGGTGCAGGAGTTGCTCTACGCCCTCCTCCTGAATTCGGCCAACGACGCGGCCCGGGCCCTGGCGGAAAAGGTGTGCGGCAGTGAATCGACCTTTGCCCAACAGCTTACCCGTGAAGTGCGCCAGTGGGGGGCCTATCGCACCGCCTGCGCCACTGCTAACGGCCTGCCCGCGGACAATCAGTTTTCCACCGCCGAGGATCTGGCCAACATGTTTCGTCGGGCTATGAGCAATCCGGAACTGGCCAAGATCATGTCCACCAAGTATTACACCATCCAGGGCGATCGGGAATTGCGCAATCATAACCGCTTTCTGTTCACCACGCCCCTGGCGGTAGCGGGCAAAACCGGCTACACCCGGGCCTCCAAGCACACTTATGTGGGCCTGTTCAAGGACGGCGATAAGGAAATCATCGTGGCCATGATGGGCAGCACGAAAAAGTGGGCCGATCTGCGGCCATTGATTGAAAAGGGTTTCGAACTCGAGGGCGCCCCCATCGCCAAACTGCCGCCCGCGGAAGAAAAGCTCTGGTTTGCCAAGCGCAGCAACGGCAAGGTCAAAAAGGTCTACCGGCGGTCCAGCCGCGGCCAGCGCTGCAAGGTGGTGACGGGCTCTGCGGCGACGGTCTCCCTTAAGAAAAAATCCAAGAGAAGGGTAAAGAACGGGGACTAAGGGTCCCGAGGGGCCGGAGTGCCAGGAGTCATGGAACGAAAAGGTTTGTTCAACAAGGTGAAAAACCGGCCTACCCGGCGGAAATTCTTGGTGTCTACCATCCGCAAGGGTGAAGACGTCTTTGAGACCGGCGTCTTTGTGGCCAATTTTTTCTATATCCCTCGACGCTTATCCCAGCCGGACCTGGCATTGGTGACCCACTCGCAGGACGAGGCCTGGGAACTGCACTACAAGTTGGCCGCCCGCCTTATCGAGGAGCACCCCATCCGGGTGATGCAGGATTACCTCCAGCCTGCCGAGCCCAGCGACCCCTGAAGGCAATTCTGCTAATCCTGGCGTAAGCGAAATGCCAAAGGTATTTCGATGGTCAGATTTTTGCGGTTCAGCTCGGCTGGGAGGGGGGGGAATTTCCCCACCTTGCGGATGGTATCCCGGGAGGCCTCATCCAGGAGGTCATGACCCGAGGAGCGGCTGATCCGGGACGACTCGATCTGACCGCCGGCGGAAATGGTAAATATGACGACCGCCACGCCTTGAACATTGCGCTGACGGGCCATCCAGGGATATTCTTTATGCTTCTCCAGGAGGCTGCGGATTTCCCGCAGGTAGCCCTGGAGAGCCGAACCGCCCCCGGAACCGCGCCCCTGGCCTGAACCTACACCGGAGCCTGCGCCGGTCCCCCGGCCCCCCTCTTGCCCCCCTTGACCTGTGCCCGAGGCGGAGCCGCGACCTTGAGAGGTTCGGGCCGGGCTGGTGAGGGCCGAGGCCGGCGCAGGTGGAGCTTTTGAGGTGAAGGCTGGGGGCGCGGGAGTGGGAATCACCGGCGCCTTGGTGGGCTCAGGCGCTGGCGGGACCGGCTTGGGCTGGGGCCGCGCTTTGGGTTTGAGGCGGGGTTTGGGCGGAGCCGGGGCCGGGGCCGGTTTGGGGGGAGCGGGCTCAGGGCGGGTCACCGGGCCGGGCCGGCCGCCGCCGCCTTTGGGCCCGGGCTGCATGGGCACCAGGGTAACGGTTTCCACCGGCACCACCACCCGGGGCCGCAAGGGTCTTTCGTGGTAGGCAATGAGCACCGCGGCTACGACCAGGGCATGGACCAGCACGGAAGCCAGCATGCCCCAGGACCAGGTCTTGCGTGAATCCCAGGGCTCGTCTAAGTCATGATAAACGCCGGCCATGGCTACTTCTGTTCTACCTCGATACCGATGCGCTGGACCTTCAGACCCCGCAGGCGGTCGATCACCTCAATGAGCCGCCCGTGGCGGGTGTCCGTATCCGCGGCGATGACGGCCTGGGGTTCTTTGCCTTGGTGCTGGGCCGCGAATACTTTTTCGAAATCGCCATCCTGGGCCAGCCTGACCCCATTGATCGCGATACGGCCCTCCCGGTCGATGCTGATGATAACAGGGACGCTTTCCAGCTTGTCGGCCTGGGAGGCCTTGGGCAAGGCGATGGCGAAGGTCCGGGGCATCATCACCGTGGCTGTCAACAGAAAAATAATCAAGATGACCAGGACGATATCAACGAAAGGGGTCATGTTGATCTCGGTGATAGGTCCGTGGATGTTGCCTTTCATTGCTATCTCCTGGCCTGCCGGGCGGAGGGGAACAGTTCTTTATCGGGCGCGGCGATTTCCCCGGTGCCGGTCGCGTCGTCCAGGTGGGCCAAAAGCAGTTGGGAAAGAAAGCGGGAGCGCTCCTCGACCACGTGCAGGCGGCGATGAAAAAAGTTGAACATCATCACCGCGGGGATGGCTACCAGCAGACCCACGGCGGTGGCCACCAGGGCCTCGGCGATACCGGCCATCACCGCGGGGCCGCCGCCTCCTTCGGTCAGGGCCAAGTCTTTAAAGGCATGAATAATTCCCAGGACGGTCCCGAACAGACCGATGAAGGGGGCGTTGGCTCCCAGGGTGCCCAGGAAACTCAAGCGCCGCCCCAGAAAGAGCCCTACCCGGAGGCGCTCGCCCTCCATGATATCCTGGACCGCGGCCTTACCCCGGGGCATTTCCCGGAGACCGGCCAACAGCACCCGGGCCTCCATGCCTGGTTCCGCTTCACACCGGGAAATGACTTGAGGCCAGTCATTTTGCCGCAGTAAGGGTTCAATCTCGGCCACAAAGGGCTCGAGTTTAAGCCGGTAACGATAAAAAGTCAGGGCCTTGTCGATGATAATTGCCAACGAGGCGACGCTCAACGCCAAAAGCAACCAGAGCACCCAGGCGCTGCCGCCCAGGGCCATATTAAGCAGGGCCTTGGTTATGTCCATGAATCCCCCTAAATATAAAAAGCCATGAGCTGCGGTCCTGCCGGGCCGCAATCGCCTTCATGGCTTAGCTTGATCGGGTTAGTTTGCCTGACTTATGCAGCCGGGAGTTCATTCTCCCGATTGTCAGAAAATATAGCCCTATGGTTCATGTCCTGTCAACCATAAATCCCCAGCCAGGCCCAGACCACCGGCACTTTTTCTGGAGCCGGTGATTTTTCATTGACAGGAAAAATAATAGTATGTTAGGAATTATGCTGATTGGGAGATGAACTCCCCGGATTTTTAATCGCAAACATTTGTCCATAACTTAAGCCACGAAGGCTTCTACCTGTCCGTAGATGACCTGTCGTGGTTTTTTTGTGTAAAAGTTAGGTGAACTTAAGTTCATATTTATTCCCGAAAGAGAAAGCGGCCCCCCTGCCAAGACGAGCCGCCTTCTCAGGAACCGCACCTGCAAAACCACGGCCCCTCTCTCCTTTTCTATCAGAGATGGGGCGCGGTGTCAAAAGGTAAGCTCTGTCAAGGATAAGGGAAAGGAGAAGGGGGATGCGAGGAGGTAATCGGTGCAAGATCTTGTTGTGTCTGGGATTTTGTCTGGGACTGCTGTCGCTGCCGGCCCTGGGGGAGGAACCGCCCGTTCCAGCTTCGGATCAGCCGCTGCAGCAGGAAGGGGGCAAGGAGGAGCAGCCGGTAAAAGTGGAGCAATTGGAGCAGATCGAGGTGATATCGTTTAAAGAAAAGGCCGCTACCAGCAGCGTGGTGACCAAAAAGGACCTGGACCTGGGGCCGTACCAGAACCTGCCGGGCTACCTGGAAGAGCAGACCGGCGTCGACATGGCCCGCCGGTCCCTCCTGGGTGTGAAAGGACATCAGATGTCCCTGCGGGGCTTTGATGAATCCCGTTATCAGGTTTACCTGAACGGCCGCTCATGGAAAGGGGCCGGGGTCAAGGGCGGCTATTACGTGGATTGGTCTACGATAAGCCCCATGGACCTGGAACGGCTGGAAATCATCCGGGGCCCGGTGTCGGCGGAATACCCCAACACCCTGGGCGGGGTCATCACCATCAACACGATCAAAGGGAGCAAAGAGCCCAAGGTGTATCTGGACACCTACTGGGATAATTGGATGACGCAAAACTACCGGCTGCTGCACACCGGCAGTTACGGGCCGCTGCAATATTCCGTGGGCGGTAGTTACGGGAGCACCGACGGTTTTCTCCGCAATAACTTTGTGCGTAGCCGGGGGAACGTGGAAGGCAGTTTCACCTATACGACCCCGTGGGAGACCAGTTTTACGGCGCAAGCGCGTTATATCACCCAGGACACCGGCATGATCGTCTACAATAAACCGGACTCCAAATTTTACCAATCCGACGAGCCTCAAAGCAAGGGTGACGTGCTCTACGGCCCAGGGATCAACTTTATCGGCGGCGAAACCGGCGGCCCCTACGGCTTGACCTACGGCAATAACAGTCATGTGATTAACCAGCGGTATGAACTGGATTTTGAAGCCAAGCAAAAGTTTCTCTACGGGGAGGCGGTAGGGCACCTCTTCTATTTCCAGGCGGTCAGGAAAGAATGGTTTTACGCCATGAATAATCCAGACCAGTTGATTGCCGAACGGGGGAGCCACGACGAAGATACCTGGGGCTGGAACTTTAAAGTACGCCAGCACCCTGGACCGGTGCGCCTGGGTTTCGGCCTGGAAGGAAATTATTATGGTTACGGCAGTCTCCTCTACAACTATCTTAATCCGACTTATGTGGCCAAGCCCTTGCCCACCAGCACTTCCGGAATCAGAAACGCCCAGAAACTTCACGGCGGGTTCGTGGATGCGGCCGTGCCGTTTTTAAAATACTTCGAGCTCTACCTGGGCTTACGCTATGACAACTATGATGCCGCGCCCCAAAATACCAATCCCGCGGGCGCCCCGGTCAAGATTTTAAGGGGTCTCAGGGCCGACGCGGTGGGCCCCAAAAGCACGCTGACCATCCGCCCCACCGACACCACCGAGATGTATCTTTCCGCTAACTTCAACACGCGTTTTCCCAGTCTCCCCGAATTCTACTGGTTTGGGGCCGGGTATCAACCTCCCGGTCGGACGGCAAACTCGGTGCTCCAACCGGAGTTCGGCATGCAGTACGAAGCAGGGGTTACCCAAAAACTGCCCTATCAGGCCCAGATAAAGGTAAGGACTTATTATTATGACATTAATGACTATATCCGGACGATTTTCGGCTTTCGTCCCAGCCGGGTAATTTATAACCTTAATCTGGCTCAATTCCGGGGCGTGGAAGTGGAAACCCAGATTGACCTGCCGTATCATCTGACCCCCTTTGCCAACTTTACCTGGCAAAAGAACAGCACCAGTCCCGACCCCTTAAATGGCAATATCCGGGAGCTGCCCGAATTGCCGGAATATAAGGGTCATATCGGGATAAAGTACTATGCCCCCAACGGCGCCGAAGCCAAGTTTTACGTGCGCCTGGTCTCGGCGCGGGCCACGCCCACGGCGCTGGTAAATGCTAGAACCAATATGGTCACCGGGGTTTACTTGGGCAAGATGAAGGCATTCGGGACGTTCAACCTGGAGGGCAAGTATCCCATCGTCCAGTGTTGTGGGGGGTTCAAAGGCTTTCTTTATTTTGGGGTCCAAAACCTGCTGGGCCAGAACTACCAAGAAGACTTCGGTTATCCCATGCCCACCGCTACCATCTACGGTGGGTTGCAAGGCCGATTTTGAGGATAAAGGAAATCTGGCGGGGAAATATGCCGATTAAGCGCTCATGTTGCGGGTTACCGATAATTTTTCCATAAAGAGGAGACGAACAACTATGCACGATTTTGCTTCGGCGCGAGACGCCATCGAAACCATGATTCGCAGCCGTGACCTGGAAGGCCTCCTACGCCAGACGGAACATTTGCACGGCCACCTTTGTCCCTTTGTCAGCCTGGGGGTCAAGGCCGGGCAACATGCCATGATGGCCCTAAGCCGGCAGAACACCGGCATGGAGGAGATCGTCGCGATCGTGGAGTGCAACAATTGCTTCACGGACGGCATTCAGATGGCCACCGGGTGCACCTTCGGCAATAACGCCCTCATCTTCAAGGACCTGGGCAAGACTGCGGTGACCGTGGCCCGCCGGGAGGACGGCCAGGCGGTGCGGCTGGCGGTGCGCTCCGATTACCGGGATAAGATGATGGCAAAATATCCCAATTCCGGCCCGTTATTCCAGAAGATCGTGGTGGAACGCCAGGGCACCCCGGAAGAAATGCATCAATTCCACCATATCTGGCATACCATCTCCTACCGGGAACTGGAAACGCCGCTGGAGGAGCAGTTTAACCTCACCTCCCTGACCATCACGTTGCCGGAATATGCCCGGATTTTTGCGTCACAGGTTTGCAGCGTCTGCGGGGAAGAGGTCATGGAACCCCGGGTGCGCTTGCAGCAGGGCAAGCCGGTCTGCCTGAGCTGCGCCGGTGAGGATTATTTCATCCTGACCGGCCAGGGCATGACCATCGACCGGGACGGAGGCCATGCTTAAACGGCTGATCTGCTGGGGGTTGGTGGGGCTCGCCTTGGTGGCTTTGGGGCTGGGCTGCGGCCAAGCTCCCGGCGACGCCTATCTCATCGGGGACCCCCAGGGCGACTGGGGGTTTCCTTCCCCGTTTGCCCATAATCCCCGGGGGCCGGGGTATTTGCGGGTCTCCTTTTTATTTGACACCCTCATCTGGAAGGATGCCCGGGGTTTCGTCCCGGCCCTGGCCCAATCCTGGGAATACGAAGTCCAGCCGCCGGCTTACATCTTTCATCTGCGTCCCGGCGTGCTCTGGCATGACGGCCGGCCTTTGACCGCCGCGGATGTTGCCTTTACCTTTGCTTATCTCCAAAGTCACCCGACTCCCTGGGTTGATGTGCAGCCGGTGAAAAACGTGCAGGTGCTCGATCCCCAGACGGTGCGGGTGACCCTGGCCAAACCTTACGCCCCTTTTCTGGAGGCGATCGCGGGCAGCATGTTCATCCTGCCCCGGCATATCTGGCAGGATGTGAAAGATCCGGCCCGGTTCCAGGAACTTCGGGCCACCATCGGCAGCGGTCCTTATCGGTTCGCCGATTACCGCCGGGAACACGGCTTGTATCGTTTTGTGGCGTTTGAGAGGTACTACCAGGGCAAGCCCACTATCCCCAGCCTCAGTTTCGTCCAGGTGGGCAATGAGCTCCTGGCCTTGAAAGGCAAGGCCATCCAGGCCGCCGCTATCCCTCCAGAGGCCGCGGCGGACCTCAAAGGCCTGGGCTTCACGGTGGCGTCCCAGCCCCATTTTTGGTGTTTAAATCTCCTCTTTAATCACCAGAAATATCCTTTGCGGGAACCAGCCTTTCGCCGGGCCTGCGCCCAGGCGCTGGATTTGCCGGGCCTGATTGCCCAGATGGCCCGGGGACACGGCGTGCCGGGCTCCACGGGACTCTTGCCCCCGGACAGCCCCTGGTACCATGCACCCGGGACCACTTATGCTTTTGATCCTGCCGCCAGCCGCCGGGGCTTGGCCGCCCTCGGTTATCAAGATAGCCCCCAGGGTTGGCAGAAAGACGGGCAAATCTTGAATTTGGAACTGCTCTGTACGGCGAATTATGCCCGGGTGGCCGAATATCTCCAGAAATCTTTTCAGGCTATCGGGGTCACGGTGCATCTCCGGTCACTGGATCACACCCTCCTGGATCAGAGGGTGCGGGCCGGTGAGTTCGATCTGGCCCTATCGGGTCATGGCGGCCTGGGGGGAGATCCCAAGATCCTTTATGATGTCACCCAGGGCCGGTTCGCGGCGGAATTTTTGGGAGGTTACCAGCCGTCAGCGGCGATGAGCCGGCTTTTGGCGGACCAGCTCTTTACCCTGGACGACCGCCGCCGCCGGCAACTGGTGGCGGAAATTCAGGAAAAGCTGGCAGAGGAGCTGCCCACGGTGCCCTTGTATTATCCCACGCAATATTTTGCCCACGACGGCCGGGTCCCCTGGTTTTTCACCCGGGTCGGCATTGCCAAGGGCATCCCCACTTATTTCAACAAAATAGCTTTGCTGCCCGGAGCGCAGCCACCACCTGGTCCATGAGCCGCATCCTTTTCTATCTGCTGATCTTCTTGGTGATCCTGGGGCTCAATTTTTTCCTGCCTCGCCTGCTTCCCGGCGATGCCTTGGCCGCGCTGACCGGAGACCCAAGCCTGGCCGTAACTCCCGAGCTTCGCCAGGAACTGATGCACCGTTACGGCCTGGATCAACCTTTGGCAGTGCAATTCCGGAGCTATCTGCTGAATCTGGCCAGGGGCGATCTGGGGTATTCTTTCCATGATCAAGCCCCGGTCTCCCGGGTCATTGGCCCGGCCCTGCTCTGGACCGCCATCTTATGCGGGGTGAGTTTTGTGGTCAGCCTCGGCGCCGGCTTCATTCTCGGAGTGGAATTGGCCTGGCAGCGCCAGCGCATCTGGACGGGAGCGACGGTGGGGGGGTGCCTGATCTTCGAGGCCCTGCCGGGATTTCTTCTGGGCATGTTTTTGCTGATGATTTTCAGTTTGAGGCTGGGGCTCTTGCCGTTTTTCGGAGCCCTGGATTTTTCGGCCCTGCCGCAGGGCGTGGGGGACTTCAGCAGCAATCTGGTGCGCCACCTGACTCTGCCGGCCTTGACGCTCGTGCTGGGGGAGGCGCCGGCCGTTGCCTTGCTGGTGCGCAATAGCGCCTTGAAACAGGTAAATGCTCCTTTCATCATGGCGGCCCGATCCCGGGGGTTGGGGGAGACCCGGATCAAATACCGCTACCTGGCGGGCAATGCCTTGCTCCCCCTGATCACCCGCCTGGGGCTGCGGTTCGGCGTTCTTTGGGCCGTAGCGCTCCCGGTAGAAGTAGTATTCGCCTATCCGGGAGCCGGCCAGTTGTTGTTCCAGGCCTTGACGAAGCGGGACTATCCGCTCCTGCAGGGCCTCTTGCTGGTAATCACCCTGGCCGTGCTGGGGGGGAATGCCCTGGCGGAGTGGGGGTACCACCTGGCCGATCCCAGAGTGAGGGATCAAGGATAACTATTCTTGGAGATTGCTGGTGGTTAATGCCCAAGGCCTGAGCCGCCCCAGGCGATCACGCTTTATCCCGTCCTCACCCGCGGTGATAATCGGGGCAGTGCTATTTTTGTTCATAATGGTTTTGGCCTTGACGGCCCCCTGGCTATCCCCTTACAATCCCTGGCAGTATGTGGGCCAGCCTCTTCAGCCCCCCTGTTGGGCCCATCCTTTAGGGACCAATGACGTGGGCCAGGATCTTTTCAGCGAATTGCTCTACGGCTCCCGCACCTCCCTGGAAATCGGCCTGGCCGTGGCCTTAATCGGCACCTTTCTCAGCCTCCTGATGGGCATATCTGCTATCCTCAAGGGGGGCCGCTACGATTTTACCTTGATGCGCCTGGTAGATGCCTGGCTGGCCGTCCCGCCGCTGTTGCTGATTCTGCTCATTACCGCATTCCTTAAGCCCCACGTGCTAACCCTCATCCTGGTCTTGAGCCTCTTTTCCTGGGCCGGGGGTGCGAGAATCTTCCGGTCCCAGGGTTTGGAGGTCAAGCAGGAACTCTATGTCCAGGCCGCCCAGGCTTTAGGCGCCTCCCCCCTCCATATTGCGTGGCGGCACATCGTGCCGGCGCTTTATCCCCTGGTAACCCTGAGCTTTTTAGTCCAAATCCGCCGCGCCATTTTGCTGGAATCATCCCTGGCATTCTTGGGGCTGGCCGACCCGCACCAAAAGAGCTGGGGGGTGATGATTCAATATGGATTGAAATTTGTGGCCCTGGGAGACTATTGGCTGTGGTGGCTTCTTCCCCCGGCGCTGGCCCTGGGGCTGACGCTGATCAGCCTGGCGCTCATCGGCTTCGGCCTGGAGAGTCGATTTGAGCCCACCCTGCGGCGATGATTCACGCCCAGACCAGGGGCTCTTGGGAAGCGGGAAATTTTCGCGGTTCAATTGCTGAAGCAATGAGAGGAGAGGAAGGAAAATATGTCCATTGAACTTAAGCCCATCGGCTATGTGCAAACTGAGGCCACCGAATTGCCCTGGCACTGGTCGGTATCAGACGTGCAAGGGCGGCTGGTGATTGATCCCCGGTATCAGGCCGTTCTGCAAGATATCGAGCCCGGGCAGCGTCTCATGGTGCTGTTCCATTTCCACCGCAGCCCTGCATTTACCCCGGAACGACTTATGCAACAGCCTCCCCACCGCGACGCCAGGGTGGGGGTCTTCAGCATCTGCTCTCCGGTGCGCCCCAACCCCCTGGGACTCTCCATCGTCCGCGTGCTCGCCATCAAGGATAATGTCATTACGGTACAGGGCCTGGATATGCTGGACGGAACCCCGATATTGGACCTTAAACCTTATATTGCCGCGGCCGAGTAGTCCCAAGTTGCGCTCAAACAGGTAATTTATCCCCTGTAAGGGCGGACCTAGGTGTCCGCCCTGGCTTGAGGGCGCACACGCAGGTCACCTCTACAAGACCGCCCAAGGCTGAATTCCTGCGGTTCTTCAGCTGTTTTCCGGTTTATGCGCCACCCGGCAAACGGTCCAGGCCCCAGATTGCGATCCCGGCTTGATCCGCAATTCCTTGCATCTCCTCACGGTCGAAAATCAGGGTTTTGCCGGCCTCAACGGCCAGCACCGCGGCCTGGACCTCCCGCATGGTGGCAATGGTATGCAGCCCCACTGCGGGCACGTCAAACCTCAGGTCCTGGTCGGGTTTGCTCACCTTGACCACCACTGCGCCGGGACCGGCCAGCACCCCACCCCGGCGGATGGTTTCATCCGTGCCCTCGATGGTCTCCAGGGCCACCACCACCTGACGGCGCACCACCACGCACTGGCCGATGTCCAGGCGGCCCAACTCCTTGGCCACCCGGAAGCCTATCTCAAGGTCTGCCAGTTGCTCTGGGTTGGGGGTGCGGCGGCTGAGTTTGCCGACGGTGGCCAGGAGGGCATCCAGGAAGAGGGTGGAGGGGGCGATGGTGATGCCTTCGGCCTCCATTTCGGCGGCCACGGCCCTCAGCAATCGGTCATCTTTGCCGGCGCCGGCCCGGCGGACCACGTTTAAAGCCCGCCAATCCGGGCGAAATTCCTTGAAGAGGCGGCCTCGGCTGAGACCTCCGGCCATGACCGCGCGACGCACTCCGGCAGACTTGAAGATGCGGATGATTTTGCCCAACTGGCCCACGTAAATCCAATGAAGCTCGTCAACCATGGATTCCAGGGCCGGGTCGGTCTCACCCCGGTGGGCCACCGCGATGACCGCCGCGCCCTGCCGCCGGGCGGCCTGGGCGAACAGGAGGGGGAACTGGCCCTTACCCGCGATTAAGCCGATGTTCTCGGACATCTGCCGGGAGCAGGCCCCGATCCGAAGACTCCAGGAAGGTCAGAAGGTGTTGAATTTCCAGAGTCTGGGGCAATTCTGCGGTGATTCTGCTGATGGCCTCTTTCTGGTTTAACTCCGACAGGAAGAGCAATTCGTAGGCCCGCTTCAGGGGCTGCAGCGTGCTATCCGTAAAACCGTGCCGCTTGAGTCCCACCAAGTTGAGCCCCACCAGTTTGGCCCGATTGCCCACCGCCATGGCGTACGGCGGCACGTCCCGATGCACCGCGGAACAGCCGCCCACAAAGGCGTGCCGGCCGATGTGGCAGAACTGGTGCACGGCGGACAAGCCCCCCAGGATGGCGTAGTCCTCCACGATAATGTGCCCCCCCAGGGTGGCGGCGTTGGACATGATCACGCCGTTGCCCACCTGGCAGTCATGGGCCACGTGGGTATAGGCCATGAACAGGTTGCCGTGGCCGACGCGGGTGATGCCGCCGCCGTCGGCCGTACCCCGGTGGAGCGTGGTAAACTCCCGGATGGTGTTGCCGTCGCCGATGATCAGTTGCGATTCCTCACCCTGGAATTTTAAGTCCTGGGGAACCTCGCCGATGACCGCAAATTGGAAGATCTCGCACTTGTTGCCGATGGTGGTGCAGTCGCGAATCACCGCGTGGGGGCCGATGCGCGTGCCGTGTCCGATGGTCACCCGACCCTGAATGATGCTATAGGGTCCAACGCTGACTCCCTCGCCCAGTTCGACGGTTTTATCCACCAGGGCAGTGGGGTGAATCTGGGCCATCCTCATTCCTCCCCTTGACCCACCGCGGCCATGAGTTCCCCTTCAGCCACCAGGGTCTGGTCAACAAAGGCCTGGGCCTTCATCTTCCAGAACTTTTTGCCGCCGCGCACGGATTCAACGATGATGCGCAGTTGATCTCCCGGGACCACCGGCTGGCGAAAGCGCATCTTGTCTATCCCCAAAAGAAAGAGAGAGGAATTCCCCTGGTTTTCCGGGATGGACAAGAGGGCCAGGATGCCCCCCACCTGGGCCATGGCCTCGGCGATGAGGACCCCGGGCATAATGGGGCGGCCAGGGAAATGCCCCTGAAAAAAGGGCTCGTTGATGGTGACATTTTTCAGCCCCTCGATGCGCTTGCCCAACTCCAGGCTGGCGATGCGGTCCACCAGGAGAAAGGGATAGCGATGGGGGAGCAGCCGTTGGATTTCCTCCGGCCCCAAGGTCTGAGGCGAGGTCATGGTTCCGGCTCCTGCGGCAGTCTGGCGGCGAGTTCGCTGACCTGTTGTTCCAAATGCTTCAGCCTCCGGTAGATGTCGGGCAATTTGGGGAGATGGCCCATGAGCTGGAGCCAGTCCCGGTGCGGCCGCGCCGGGTAGCCGGACACCGTCTGGCCGGCAGGGACGGAATGATGGACGCCGGATTGCGCCCCCACCTGGACTCCGTCTCCCAGTTCGATATGACCGGTCAACCCCACCTGTCCGGCCAGGACCACTCCCTTGCCCAGTTTGGTGGACCCGGAGATTCCCACCTGGGCCACCAAGAGGGAATATTCCCCCACTTCCACATTGTGGGCCAGGTGCACCAGGTTGTCTATCTTGACGCCCCGGCCCACCCGGGTAGCCCCCAGGGCGCCCCGGTCGATGGCGCAGTTGGCCCCGATCTCCACATCGTCTTCGATAACCACCGTCCCCAGTTGGGGGATCTTTACGTGGCCGGCGTCTCCGGGCACAAACCCGAAGCCGTCGGAGCCGATCACCGCGCCGCTGTGCACGATGCACCGCGCCCCCACCGTACAGCGCTCCTGGATGGTGACGTTGGGATAGAGCAGGGTGTCGGCGCCGATCCGGACTTCTGCGCCGATGACGCAGCCGGGCATGATGGTGACCCGGTCGCCCAGTTCGGCGCCGGCCCCGATAAAGGCCAGGGGGGCGATGGAAACCTCCTGGCCCAGCGCCGCTCCCTGGCCCACGAAGGCCAGATCGCTGATACCGGGCCAGCGCCGCAGGGGAGGAGCAAACAAGGCCGCCACCCGGGCATAAGCCAGATAAGGGTGGGGCACGATGATCAGAGGCCGCGGCAGTTGGGCGTATTCCCGGGGGACGATAAAGGCTGCGGCCCGGCTCTGACCCGCCAGGCGGGCATACCGCTTCTGGACGATGAAGGTGATCTCCCGGTCGGTGGCCTGATCTATGGGGGCAATGCCTTCAATGACCAGATCGGCCGGTCCCTGGAGGTCCCCTTCCAGAAAGACCGCCAGTTCGCCTAGGGTCCGCGTCATGAGCCTTTACTGGAAGCGGCTGCGCACCTTATCGCTGATATCCAGCTTGGGATCCATGTAAAGCAGCCCGGAGTTGCGCTTGTCCAGGACGAGATCCAGCTTCATCTCCGTGGCCACAGCTTTCACCGCGGTTTCCAGTTTCTGAAACAATGGTTGGAGCTGCTCCTGCTGGTATTGGGCCAACTGTTTCTCGGCGTTGGCCCCCTGCTGCTGAAACTCCTGCATTTTCTTTTCCAGTTCTTCCGCCTTGCGCTTGCGGGCATCTTCCTTCATCAAGGAAGCCTGCTTCTGAAATTCTTCCACCTGGCGGGCCAGATCTTGACGCTTCTGGCTAAACGGCCTGCCTAGTTCCTCGGATTTCCGTTTGATGCTGTCCTGGACCCGTTTCCCTTCGGCAGACTTGGAAATTAAATCCATGCCGTCCACGACGCCGACTTTGAAATCGGCATGCGCCGCGTAGAGCGGCGTCAAGACCAATGCTACGGTTAACAAAAACCCCACACCCAATTTAGACATGCAAACCTCCTGAGTTTATCGAACTAAAGTTATTCCCCGCCATGGCTGAATGGGGAAGCGTTCCTCACGACCTATCCGGTTTAGAAAGTGCCGCCCATGGTAAATTCCCAGGCACTGGATCGTTCATCCGGGTGTTGCGACAGATTATAACCCCATTCCACCCGCAGGGGGCCCATGGGGGAGAACCAGCGAAACCCGACCCCGGCGCTGGTGCGTAAAAACGGTCCGATATAGTTGGGACCATAGACATTACCGGCATCAAAGAAGATCGTGCCGGTGAGGCCCAACTTTTTCAGCAAGGGGAACCGGAGTTCACTGTTAAATTGCAGGAAGCGGGGGCCGCCGATGCGTTCATTGGTGACCGGGTCCCGGGGGCTGATTTCAGCATATTTAAAGCCCCGGATGGTGTCAATGCCGCCCAAATAGAACAGCTCGTAAGCCGGCATCTGGCCCCAACTCAACTTGTTCATGCCGCCGGCCCGGGCATGGAGCAAGCCGACGCAACTCCATTTGAGCGGGAAATACCAGCCGGTTTCAGCAATGTAGCGCACAAAGGCCGCATCGCCTCCCAACCCGGCTAGCTCCATGGAAAGGCTGTTGTCCGAACCGCGGGTCGGGGCAAAGGTGGAATCCCGGGAATCCCGCCGGAACACGAAGGAGGTGGCACTGGTATTATGGATCTTGGCCGCCTGCCTCAGGGTCTCCGAGGAATTGGGCAACAGGTCGTTGAGCTGGACGTTCTCAAAGCGGTACATCCAAAAGAGCCGGGTGTACTTCCATTTAAGGGGGTGACTCAACCGTAAGGTTCCGCCTTTGCTGACCCGGGTGTATTCGCTGTATTCCCGCTCCCAGTTAAAGGCGTCGATCCCCAGACTTAAAGGCCGATCAAACAGGTAGGGCTCCACAAAGGAGGCCCTGAACCGGTGGGAAATGGAGCCGACGATCCCCTGGATCTTGATTTGCTGGCCCCGGCCGAACAGGTTGTTCTGGCTGATCTCCACCATCCCCACCAGGCGGTCCTGGGTGCTGTAACCCGCGCCGAGCCCGAAGGTGCCGGTGGGGCGCTCCTTGATGGTTATCTTCAGATTCATGCGGTTGGGAGCGCTTCCCGGGGTAGTGGCGAAATTCACATCTTCAAAATATTCCAGGCGCCTCAGGTTCTTGATGCTTTCCTTAAGATTGGTGGCGCTGAAGAGCTCCTGTTCGTAAACCCGGAGTTCTCGGCGGATCACCTTGTCCCGGGTCTTGATGTTGCCGCTGATATCGATGCGTTCGAAATAGACCTGTTGGCCTTTATGAATGTCGAAATTGACATCAACGGTCAGACTTTCATTGTTCTCTTTAATGAGGGGCACGATGTCGGCGTTGGCATAGCCGCGGTCGGCGTAGAAATCAGCCAGGGCGGTGAGATCCTCCTGCAACTTCTCCCGGCTGTAGACCTCCCCTTTGGGGGTCTTCAGCATCTCCAGGAGCTTGGTCTTGTCATCCAGGAGATCGCCGGTCACATCAATTTTGCCCACATGGTATTGGGGACCCTCCTGCACCGGGATAGTGATATAAATCCACCCGCCCTTCATGTCGATTTTGGGTTCCCCGATTTTGGCCCTGATATAACCATGGTTGTAGTAAAACGAGGAAACTTTCTCCAGATCCCGTTCCAGCGTGTCCTTATTCAGCTTCCCGGCTCCGGTGATCAAAGCGACCAGATAAAAGCCTCGCTCTTTGGTCTCCATCACCTTCCGGAGCTCCTTGGAACTGAAGGCCTTGTTGCCTTCGAATTCAATGTCTTTGATGGCCAGTTTGCCGCCTTCATTGACATGGAGCACTAAATTGACTTCATGTTCGCCCACCGGCACCAGGTCATGGGTAATGCGGGCATCGTAATAACCCTTTTCCCGATACATCTGTTCGACTTTATTGATGTCTTCCTTGATAGCGCCTTCCGAAGCCACGGAAAAGGGCTTCAGATTCATGGCCTCTAGGATTTTATCCTTTTTGATCTTGCGGTTGCCTTCCACCATGATCTCTTTGATGGAAGGCTTTTCTTTCACTATGACGGTCAGCACCCGGCCCTCCGGGGTGTCGCTGATATCCATCCGGACGTCGGTAAAATAGCCCATCTTATAAATGGCCTTCAAGTCTTCCCGGACGTGGGCCGGCGACAGGATCTCCCCTTCCCGGGTTTGCATCACTCCGAGAATGGCGTCCCTTTCGATGCGGCGGTTGCCCTTGAAGACAATGCGGACAATCTTCTCTTTGCCCAGAATCTTGAGGCTCAGTTCCTGGGCCGCCTGGCGAGAAAGGCCGCTTAAGGACGCCAGCCCCGAACCTTGCAGTTTCAAGACCGTGACCGGCATCTTGCCGGTCAGGTCCAGCATCCGGGCTTCCAGGGAGAGGGCGTCCCCCACCTTGATCAACGTGCCCCAGATAACTATATCGGCGCCCAGTTTCCGGCCGATTTGCTGGGCGGCGCCGTCATTCAGGGGTTCCGCAAGTTGGGAGACTTCCTGTTTGATGTCCTCTGGGGCAATGAGGGTGAAGCCGTCGGCCTTCAAACGTTCCCGAATCTCCTGGCTGATCTTATCTCCCAGATGAGCCAGAGGTTCTTTGCTGGCGATGGCAAAGGGGAATACCGCGACTTTTTTGAAGACCAGTTCCTGCTCCTGGGCCCGGGCGGGTCCAGAGGCCGTCAAAGCTAACACCACCAGGAGAGATACAACGATCAGGCGTCGTGGCAAGTTCTTTAATCTCCCTATAAAAATACTGCTTTGCCTTCCAGCAGGGTGATCTGCCGATCCAGGGCCCGGGCCATTTCTAAATTATGGGTGACGATGACCGAGGTGAGGCCCCGTTCGCGGTTCAGTTCCATGATGAGCTCCTGCACCCGCCCCCCGCTTTTGGGGTCCAGGTTGCCGGTGGGCTCATCGGCCAGAAGCACCTCCGGCCCCAGCACCAGGGCCCGGGCCACTGCCACCCGCTGCTGCTCGCCGCCGGACAGGGTGGAGACCCGGTGGGTCAAACGCTCCTTTAGTCCCACCCGCGTCAAAATCGCCTCGGCCTGTTCCCGGGCGACGGCTTGCGGCAGCCGGGCAATGAGCGCCGGCATCATCACATTTTCCAGGGCATTGAATTCGGCTAGCAGATGGTGAAATTGAAACACAAACCCCACCTTGTGATTGCGAAAGGCTGCCAGGGACCGGTCATCCAGGGCGAAGACGTCTTGGGTCTCCCAGAGCACCTTCCCGGCGCTGGGGCGCTCCAGGGTTCCCAGGATGTGCAGCAGCGTCGATTTCCCTACACCCGATGCCCCCACCACCGCCAGGGTCTCACCCGGGCGAATATCCAAATCCACCCCGGTGAGCACTTCCACCTGGACGCCGTTGTGCCGAAAGTTTTTAACCAGCCCTCTGATCTCGATCTTCACCGGGCTCTGAGGGATTATCTCTTCTGTCATCGCTTTCCCAGACGGTAAGCCACCTTATCACTTTCCCCAAGGAGCGTCAATGAAGGTTTTCAGTTTCCGATTTTCGCTCCTTGCCCCATTTTCGGCTTTTTTCTTTGCACAATGCCAACTGGAAACTGCAAACCGTCTTTTATTCATACCTGATGGCCTCCACCGGGTCCAAACGCGCCGCCTGCCAGGCGGGGTAGAGGGTGGCCAGGAAGCTGATGGCCATGGCCGCGACGATGATGGACAGCACATCCGGCACCTGCACCGTCACCGGCAGGGTGGAGATGTAATAGACATCCCGGGGCAGCTTGATAAACTGATACTCTTTCAGGATGGCGCAGAGCCCCAGGCCCAGCCCCAGGCCGCCCAGCGTGCCCAGGGCCCCGATGACCAGCCCGTTGAAGATAAAAATCTTCATGATGCTCTGGCGAGTGGCCCCCATGGACTTGAGAATGGCGATATCCCGGGTCTTTTTCATGACCATCATGAACAGCGTCGAGGCAATGCCGAAGGCCGCCACTAGAATGATCAGGGTCAGGATGATGAACATGGCGATCTTCTCTAACTTCAGGGCGGCAAAAAGACTGCGGTTCATATAGATCCAGTTGCGGGTGTAAAAGGGCGGGCCCAGCTTCTTCTGGATGACCTCCGCCAGGTGCGCCGCGGCATAGATATCTTTGATCTCCACTTCCAGGCCGGTGACCCGATGGCCCAGGCCCAGAAATTCCTGGAGGGCCGGGATGCTGGTGTAGACCAGGGAGGAATCGAATTCGTACATGCCGGAGTGAAAAATCGCGCTGACCCGAAAGGCCTTCATCCGGGGCAACCTCCCCATGGGCGTTAAGGTCCCCAAGGGCGAGATGACGTTCAGATAGTCCCCTACCGAGAGGTTGAGGTTGCGGGCCAGTTCGTTGCCGATGGCGGCCCGGGGCGGCTCCCCGGGTTCCCCTTCCGCCAGGTCGGCGAATTTCCCCTGCACCACGTTCAGGGCGGGGGGGCCTCCCTGGCGGATGGTGGCAAGGTCCAGCCCCCGGATGACCCCGCCCGCGATGTTGCCCGGGGAGGAGTACATCACCTGGGTATAGATAAAGGGATCAACCGAAACCACGCCGGGGACGTCCTTGATTCTGGCGGCCACCTGCTCCTCGTCCGTGAGGCTGGCCCCGTGCTTGAGCACAATGATGTGGGCGTTGACGCTGAGAATTTTTTTCTTCAAGTCCAGATCAAAACCGGTCATCACCCCGATGACCACAATCAGGGCCATGACCCCCACCATCACCCCGGCCACGGAGATGAAGGTGGACAGGGACAGAAAACCTTTTTGGCGCTTGACTCCCCGGAGCAGCCGCAGGGCTACGAATGACTCGAAGAAACCCAAGGTCAATTTACCTCTCCGGTCTGAGGAGCGGGAATAAAATGACGTCCCGGATGGAGGGCGAATCCGTCAGGAGCATCACCAGCCGGTCAACGCCGATGCCTTCCCCGGCGGTGGGGGGCAGGCCCTGCTCCAGCGCGGTGATGTAGTCCTCGTCCAGGGCATGGGGCTCCTCTTCATCCCCGGCCTCGTGGGCGGCCAGCTGTTTTTCGAAGCGCTGGCGCTGGTCCACCGGATCGTTGAGCTCGGAAAAGGCGTTGGCCAGCTCCCGCCCGGCAATGAACAGCTCGAAGCGATCCACCACCTCCGGGTCCAGGTCGCTGCCCCGGGACAAAGGCGAAGTCTCCCGGGGGTAGCCCAGGATAAAGGTGGGCTGCTGCAGGCGGGCTTCCACCTTGAGGTCAAAGAGTTTTGTCAGAGCCCGGCCGTAGCCTTCGCCGGCGCGTAGGATGACCCCCTCTGCTTTGGCCAGGTTCACCAGGGCCTGCCGGTCCCGCACTACTTCCACGGGTATGCCCCCGATTTGGCTCAGGGACTCCCGCAAGTCAAGCCGGGTCCAGGGCGGGGTGAGGTCGATCTCCACCCCCTGGTAGAGCAGCCGGGTGCTGCCCAAAACCTCCTGGGCCACGTGGGCGATCAGCTCTTCGGTGAGCCGCATCAGGTCCTCATAGGTAGCATAGGCCTGGTAAAACTCCAGCATGGTGAATTCCGGGTTGTGCTGGATGGACAGGCCTTCGTTGCGGAAGTTCCGGTTGATTTCGAAGACCCGGTCGAAGCCGCCTATCACCAGGCGCTTCAGATAGAGTTCCGGCGCGATCCTCAGGTACAGGGTCATGTCCAGGGCCTGGTGATGGGTGACGAAGGGCCGGGCCGTGGCCCCCCCGGGAATGGGCTGCATCATGGGGGTTTCCACTTCCAGGAAGCCCCGGGCCTCCAGAAATTGCCGCATCAGACTGATAATCGCCGAGCGCTTGACAAAAACCTCCCGCACCTGGGGGTTGACCATCAGATCAAGATAGCGCTGGCGATACCGGGTCTCGACGTCGGTTAAACCGTGGTATTTTTCCGGCAAAGGCAAGAGCGCCTTGGTCAAGAGGACGAATTTGGACACCGCCAGGGTGAGTTCCCCGGTCTTGGTGCGGAACAGGGCGCCGGTGAACCCCACGATGTCTCCCAGGTCCAAGCGCTTGAACAGGGCGAACTCCTCCGCCCCCAGCACCTGTTTCTGCACGTAGGCCTGGATGCGGCTGGTGCCGTCCTGGATGTGGCAGAAGCTGGCCTTGCCGAACTCCCGCAAGAGCATGAGCCGGCCGGCCACATGAAAAGTCTGGTCCAGGGCCTCCAACTCGGGACCGCCCAGGGCGCCGAATTCCTCTAACACCTGGGCGATGGTATGGCTGGGAACGAAACGGTTATAAAAGGGCTCAAGGCCCTGCGCCCTCAGCTCATCAAGCTTCTGCAAGCGCTGGGTGCGAATATTATCGGATTGTGCCATGCGATTTCAGCCTGCCGGTCAGCCGTGAGAATTTTTCCTTAAACTAGCATTTTTTAGATTATTCCCGGCTCTTAGTCAAGGACTAAAGCTTGACCTCTCGGCAAGGACTAAAGCTTGACCTCTCGGCAAGGACTAAAGCCCGACCTCTCGGGAAGGCCTAGAAACCCGGCCTGGTGTCCAGTCTTGTCCCCCTGGATACGTTGTCTTTTAAGTACGTGAACGAAGATACCCTGAACTATGGGGTCTATGGCTGGACCGGCGGTGACACAGGGGGACGTGGATGAACATACTTATCCGTATAAAGATGGTGGCATTTCGGCGAATATCCCGGAGTGTGACGGTTGCATCTCAGTTTTTGCCGTCCTGTTTACGGGGCATGATGTTCCTAACGTAGATTATGTCGGCGTTGACAACGTATATTTCACTACCTCGTGCTGCCAGGTTCCTCTGCCCGGGGCCCTGCTGCTCCTGGGCGGGGGCTTGGTGCGGCTGATGGGTTATGGCAGGAGGAAACGGGCCCTGGGTGTCAAGGATGACACCCTTTTTTTTATGCGCCGGCGCGCTCGATAAACCCAAGTCGACCATCCTGGTCAAAGCAGTCGGGCCGCGGCGCGGTTTTGTTCTTATACTCCTCCTCCGGGTTTGGGCCGCCGTCCGCGCTACCATCTCTCATGCAGGCCTTCCCTAAATTAAGTTGGCCGTTTCCACTTTTTGGCGTAATATACCACTAGGTAGGGTCGGATAAAATTGGTTTTGGTCTTTCGATGGCGGGCATATGAAAAAATCCTTCACCGTCGTGGTGGAACGTGACCCGGAAAGCGGTTGGCTGGTGGGCGAAGTGGTGGAATTGCCGGGTTGTTATACTCAGGCGCCCGATCTTCCTTCCCTGGAAGCCAATATACGGGAGGCCATTGCCGCTTACCTTAAAGGCGGCGACGTGGAAGAACCACTATCGGCCTTTGTGGGTACCTGGCAGGTGGAGATTCCGGCGTGACCAGGCTGCGCCTGGTCCCTTACCAGGATTTAAAAAAGGTGGCCGCAGTTGCCGGCTTTCATTGGGTCAGGGGCGAAGGCAGCCATAATGTCTTCCGCCATCCTTCCGGTCGCGTGGTGGTTATCCCGGACCACGGTTCCCAGGTTATTGTCAGACCTTTGCTCCGTAAAATACTGCGCGACTTAGGCTTGAGCCCGGCGGATTATCAACGCCTGCTGGACGAATAATACAAGGGCTTGTCTCCCGCCTCCTTCGAGGCTTGCCTCAACCCTCTCTAAAAAAAATTTCCGAGAATCCTCAAACCTATTGAAAACTTGTAGTTCACCCAGGATTTTGCTAATATCTATGATCACGATGTTCTTGCTGGAAGCTTTTACCCTGGAAGTCAACACCACCGCCGGGACCGACATCCTGGACCTTACGGAGGCCGTGACCGCCCACGTGGAAGCAACCGGGGTGGCTGAGGGTCTACTCACTTTGTTCATATCCGGGTCCACCGCGGCCTTGAGTACTATCGAATTCGAGTCCGGCGTGGTCAACGATTTGCGGGCCGCCCGCTTCTGGGCACCTGGCAGCAGATCGTCTTGCTGGACTTCGACAACCGGC
>DZCR01000138.1 GCA_022736495.1 Desulfobacca acetoxidans | reverse complement strand
AAGGGTTCACAGCTAAAAAATACTATCGTTAATTTATGCAATTAAACACTAGCCGGAGGTAAAGGACGGAAAAGACCAGGAAGCTGCTCACTTTAACTTAAACTGCCATCTCTTGGTTTTTTGTCTAACTTTTCCGGCCAGTTCGAGCTTATTAATTTTTAATTCACTCCACGTTTACTTTTTCCGGCCCGGTAACCTTGCAGCCCAACGGTAATCTGAGCTTCCAACCGAGCAGTTCATTTGCCGTACTCGGCATGACCGGAACAGCCACGGGCACCTGGAGCCAGACCAAGGGCACACCCACTATCGCCGCCGCCATGCAGACTGCAGGACTAACCGTCAGCCCGGTGAGCAGTCCCTCTGCCGGGGTCATTCCTGCGGCCTCCAGCGCCGCCCCTGCAGGACCCAGGTGAACCTGGCAGATTAAAGCTGATGCTGTTTCGGGGGGCTGTCAAAACATAGGATGGGCAGCGGCGAACCACCCTGGCGAGCTCGATTTTCTCTATTTACATATCCCTAGGTTCCCCTTATGATGCCGGCATAGTCACTTACCGGTGTGCTGGCCGGCATCAGTACGCCTGACCATAATCGCCTCACAACCCCGAACTTTTGGTAAATAGAGCGTTTTTCAGCCATTGGAGGCTAAGAGTGCCCTTATGCTGCGCCGCCTGGCCGCTTTTCTAAAGTCACCCATCGTCCGCTGGATCACCGGCGTCACCCTGCTGATATCCTGCCTGCTTGTCTGGCGTCCCCCCTTTACCGAGTTTATCGAACTCAAGCTCTACGACCTCAAGTTTCGCTTTCGAGGCGCCCGCCCGCCTGGTAAAGACGTGGTGATCGTGGCCATCGACGATGACAGTTTAAAGGCCGTGGGGCGCTGGCCCTGGTCCCGGGAGGACATGGCCCGCCTCCTCGCCACCCTGAAAATGGTCGGTCCTCGGGTCATTGCCTTGGACATCATCTTTGCCGAAAAGGAAGAGACCGTGGTGTATCAGGCCATCCGAAAGCTGTGCGATGAGATCTCCCGGCGGGGAGCCTCACCGGAAGTCCTTAAGCTTTTGGAGGGCAAGAAAAAGCGGGCCGACGTGGACCAGTTGCTCGCCGAAGTCCTGTCCCAGGGCTCCCCCACCATCCTGGGGTTCTATTTCCGGGGTGTCGGTGGCAAAGTCGGCGGAGTGAAGCCGGAACAGCTCATGGGCGGCTCTTTCCTGAAGGCTTCCACCTATAACGTGGTGCGCCTCCTGGATACCCGGCCTACCCAGGTTCCCTTGGTGAGCGCCATCGGAATTGAGCGCAATCTTCCGGAGATCACCGAGAAGGCCGCCGGAGATGGCTATTTCAACATGATTCCCGATCCCGACGGCGCCATGCGCTGGCTCCCCATGAGCATTATGTTTGGCGGCGAGTTTTTTGCTCCCCTGTCTTTGGTAACCGTATCCCATTACCGCGACCGGGCACCTTTGGCCATTACCCTATCACGGTGGGGGGTAGAGGGGATCCGCCTGGGACGCCAGGAAATCCCGGTGGACCGCTACGGTCGCGTCCTCATCAATTTTCTGGGCCCTGCCGGCCTTATCCCCACCTATTCTGCCGCTGCCGTCCTGGACGGCAACTTACCGGCCGATGCCCTAAAAAACAAAATTGTCCTGGTAGGCGCTACGGCCGTGGGGGTTTACGACCTCCGGGTCACCCCGTTCTCCGGGACTTTTCCCGGAGTGGAGATCCAGGCCACCGTCATGGACAATATTTTGCGGGACGATTTCATCTGCACCCCCGCCATGGCACTGGGCCTCATGCTGCTGATCCTGGTGGCCCTGGCGATCCTCTTGGGGCTGGTGCTGCCCCGGCTTTCCGCCGGATTCTCCTTCCTCTTTACCCTCTGCGTTATAGCAGGCTATGTAAGTATCAATTATTACCTGTTCAGCCGTCATGGCCTGCAGTTGGAGCTCTTCTATCCCCAGGCCCTCATTGTCCTGGTCTTCCTGGGAGTCACCTCCCACCGGTTCCTGGCGGAGGAGGTGGAACGCAAGCGCATCCGCAAGGCCTTTGAATCCTACGTGGCCCCCACCGTCGTCCAGGAAATGCTGAAGCATCCCGAGCAACTGCGCCTGGGAGGGGAACGCCGGGAGATCACCGTCCTGTTCAGCGACATCCGGGGCTTCACCACCATGTCGGAGCAACTGGCTCCCGAGGCCCTGGTGAAACTCCTCCACGACTTTCTTAATCCCATGAGCAACATCATCATCAACCACGGGGGCACCATTGATAAGTACATGGGCGACGCCATCATGGCCCTCTTCGGGGCTCCTCTTGCGCAACCGGATCACCCCCGCCGGGCCTGTCGGGCCGCCCTGGAAATGGTGGCCTGCCTGGCGGACTTGAACCAGGAGTGGGTTGCTCAGGGTCTTTCACCCTTAAGGGTCGGGGTGGGGGTCAACACCGGGCCGGTGGCCGTGGGCAACATGGGCTCCGACCGCCTTTTCGATTACACCGCCATCGGCGACAATGTGAACTTGGGCTCGCGCCTGGAGGGGCTCAATAAGTACTACGGCACCAATATCCTGATTAGCCAGACCACTGCCGAAGCCTTGGACAATGGTTTTATCCTCCGAGATCTGGACCTCGTGAAGGTCAAGGGCAAGGCCCAGGCGGCTCGCATCTATGAGTTGTTGGCAGAAGGTGAGCCTGACCCGGAACTGGCTCGGTATCTGGAAATCTACCACCGGGCCCTGGCCCTTTACCGGGAGGGCCGCTTCGCCGAGAGCCTGTCCGCCTTTGGACAAGCCCTGGTGGTGCGCCCCGGGGATACCGCCTGCCAACGCTACGTCGCTCTGGCCCAAAAGCTCCAGGATACCCCGCCAGGTCCTGGCTGGGACGGCGTGACGGTAATGGAAGGGAAGTAGGCGGAAAAGTCGGAAATTTAATCAAATGGGGGTTGATTAACTCAATATTGCACCAGCCGGGCCTCGGGGTGCCAATGGTTTTTGACACTCAACAACCGTGCCTCCCGCCAATATTCCTTGATTTCCCCTACGCTGAGAGGCTGAGCGCCATATCCCACTTGTCTCACCTCGTGCAAAATTTCCGCTGGCACCTGCAATTCCCCGGGAGGCAGGCTACCGGCCTCCCGGGTCTTCCCCAGAATCACCACAACAGGCTGGCCGTAATGGCGCCCGGTCTCGGTCCAGGTGATGGTGACCGGGTAGCTGATGCAGCCGTTTCTATTGAGCGTCTCACAATAGGCGTCAAATTCCGAAAATATCGCCTTAACGTCTTTGGGTATCATTCGGGGAGCTCCTCTGTGACCTGTTTGCGACGGGCCAGGCGGGGAATCTCTAAACTGAGGGTATGGCGCCAATTTCAGGTCACCGGCAGGTGCGGCTGCGGCGGCCAAAGGCACATTTTGACTGCGGCCAATCTTCCTTGACTGCCAGGAGTTGTCCGTCTACCAGCCGGCCGTTGAACAGGGAAATGGCCTTCTGGCCCTCTTCTTGGGTTTTCATCGACACAAACCCAAAACCGCAGGTCTCCCCGTTATGCAGGTAAGTGATGATCTTGGCTGAGGCCACCA
This sequence comes from Desulfobacca acetoxidans, assembly GCA_022736495.1. The sequence continues at coordinate 5,091 of DZCR01000138.1, read as the reverse complement.
AACCGGCCTCGGAAAAAAGGGTCTGTAACTGTTCTCCGGTCATTTGGTGGGGCAGGTTGCATACGGATAATCTTTTACTCATGATCTTCTCCTCGCCGGTCCCATCGAAATGCACTTAACAGCCGTCGGAACTCCGGGATCCCGATCTCCAGGCGTTTGTGCCTAAAGTTTAACGACGTTTTGGGCTTGCGGGCCTTTAGGGCCTTGCGTTACTTCAAATTCCACGGCCTGCTCTTCTGACAGAGAACGAAAGCCGTCGCCCTGGATGGCGCTGTGATGCACAAACACATCCGGACCGCTTTCCCGACTAATAAAGCCAAACCCCTTGGCATCATTAAACCATTTTACTGTACCAGTTTCCTTCATGGTGAAACCTCCTGCAGATACTCCAATGATATCCCGCCAAAAAAGCAGGGCGCACAGCAGTCAGGTAAAAAAAATCGGCCCGGGAATTAGCACCCCCGTCCGATTCTTATCCAGGACTTGTGGCCCTGATTTCATTCTGACATGCTAAACTTGTATTTATATTACCAGAAAAATGGTTGAATGTCAAACTACTGTCAGTATCTCCGGCAGGTCTCCCATTGAACCCATAGTTATCAACAATCCAGGACGGGTGCTTCACGAAATGGAGACGGCGCCCCTTTTGGGCTCTTCGAGTCCTAAGTCGATCATCAGGGCAGGGAGTTCAGGCTTCCGGCTTAAAGTCCGGCGCCGAAACGGGCTCCAGAGCAATTTTAAAAGATCAAATTTTTTCATATGTCGCCCCAATATCCGCAGGAGCTTGTAGGTGCGGATTGGTCGCCCGAAAATCCGGTGGGCAAAGAGGAGAGCATAGCCTTTCATGCGCACGCGGTTTACTGCGGCGCTGGGCAGGGCATTGGGGTCGATGTCCGAGCACTTGAACCATTTGTCCCAATCGCGTTCGTCGTCAATGATGCCGCGGTTGACGTACTCTTGCCATAAGGGGGTGCCCCGGTAGGCGCATAAGCGATTGAAACCAAAGGTGTCCAACCGCAGCTTGGCGGCAAAGCGGAAACTGGCTATAACCTCCTTCTCGGTTTCGTCGGGCGAGCCGATGACAAAAAAGCCGTGTACCCGTTCGATGCCATGGCGCTTCGCTTCGCTCACCGCGTGCTCCACCTGTTTCAGGGTCTGCTTTTTGTGTAGCCGATCCAGGACCTTTTGCGTGCCCGCCTCCACCCCAAAGGCCAGAAAATTGCAGTTGGCCTGCTGCATAACCGCCAGTTGATCAACTGCCACCGCATCCACCCGTCCTTCGCAGCCCCAGTGAAATTTGAGGCGGCGATCAATGATACCCCGGCAAACTTCGCCAATGCGCTTACGGTTCAGCAGAAAGTGGTCATCGGTAAGGTAAATGGAGCGAAAGCCCAGATCGTTGAGGTGCTGCATTTCTCCCAGGACGTGCTCCGAAGAACGGTAGCGCCATTTGCCCTGCGAGAGCGATGGGATTTCGCAGTAGATGCATGAATAGGGGCAGCCCCGCGAAGTCTGCATGGTACAAAATTTATCCATGGAGAGGACCGCAGGTACATCCAGGGGCAATGACTCCACATAATCGATAGGCAGGGTGGTCCGATCGGGGTAAGGAAACTGATTCAGGTCCTGGATGAGTGGACGAGAACTGTTCCGCACGATCTCATCGGCGTTGCGCCAGACCAGGCCGAGCACTGAGCCTGGATTATCAAGGTTATTCAAGTAGTCTGGGAGAAGCTCTTCCCCCTCCCCGACTCCGACGCAGTCCAGGTCAGGGCAGTCCTTGAGTATGTGGTCCGAATTCATGGTGGCAAAGGCGCCCCCCACAATGATCGGAACCTTGGGCGCTTGCAACTTGAGCCGCCAGGCCAGATTTTTAAGGGCCGGGTAAGTGGTCGTCGAGAGGCAGGAGAGGGCGAGGACGTCGGGCCGCTCTGCATCTATCGCCTGCGCGATTTGCCCCGCCTGCATCTGCGGGTGACAGGTGTCAAAGAGCCGGACCTGGTGTCCATGTTGCCGCAGGACCGGAGCGAGCGTCTGGATCCCCAAGGGAGGGAAGGCCATCACTTTGAGGTGTTTATCGTCAGATGATGAGCTATGCAGTTTTTGAGGAAGCACCTGGCAAAAATTATTGTCCCTGACGTAAACCATGAAGACGAGCATGAAAAATCCTTCGCATCGATCGATGCGGCATGGCAGGACTATGGTGGTGTTGCCTGACAAAAAGGCGGCCCTGAAGCCGCCTGCTGATTGCCTGGAAGTCCGAACATATGCAGTCCCTGGTGACCCCGGTCGCTAAAAAACCGATTCTAACGGTAACCACCGCGACCACCCCCGCCAAATCCGCCTCTTTGCTGCGGCTTGGCTTCGTTGACCGCCAAAGGGCGCCCGTCCACGCTCCGGCCGTTGAGCATGGAAATGGCCTTCTGCCCTTCCAATTTGGTTTCCATCTCTACAAAACCGAAGCCCCGGGGTTGTCCCGTTTGACGGTCGGTAATGATCTTGGCTGAGGACACATAGCCGGCTTCAGAAAATAGCGTGTTCAGTTCTACTTCAGTCATTTGGTGGGGCAGGTTGCCCACGTATAATTTCATGCTCATAGGTTCTCCCTGTCAGTCTTGATCTTGCCGAGATGCACCCGCCCAGCTTCTGCCGGAGGAGTCGTCTCGTCAGGCTGCTAAGTTTCTTCTGCACCCGCCCCCGGCATTTCCTCCGTCGGCATGGTGCTTGTGCTCTGGCGATTTTTTCTTAAGCTGAAAATGCCGGAACTCCGGGTTCTCGAGACCGCCGGAGTTCCGATCTCCAGGCGTTTTTGCCTAAAGTTTAACGACGTTTTGGGCTTGCGGGCCTTTAGGGCCTTGCGTTACTTCAAATTCCACGGCCTGCTCTTCTGACAGAGAACGAAAGCCGTCGCCCTGGATGGCGCTGTGATGCACAAACACATCCGGACCGCTTTCCCGACTAATAAAGCCAAACCCCTTGGCATCATTAAACCATTTTACTGTACCAGTTTCCTTCATGGTGAAACCTCCTGCAGATACTCCAATGATATCCCGCCAAAAAAGCAGGGCGCACAGCAGTCAGGTAAAAAAAATCGGCCCGGGAATTAGCACCCCCGTCCGATTCTTATCCAGGACTTGTGGCCCTGATTTCATTCTGACATGCTAAACTTTTTCTATTTTACAAGAAAATGGCTCCGTGTCAAGTTAATTGAGTAAACGCCGACAGCCTCTCGCGGTCCCCCATTGAGCCCCTGTCTTATGTTCACTGTATGACCGCAACCTGGTATAAGCCAGGCATTCGCTATCATTAATTCTGGCTGGCGCTGGCGGAAGAGGGTTCCGGGGGCGCTTCCGATAACCTGTCCTTAAGCGCCGCGCCACGCCTGGGCGGCGTTGCGGGAAGCTTTAGCTTCAGATCCTTGATGATGGCCGTGGCCTTTTCCCGCACTATCTTCCTGATGTCGAACAGGTCCTCTCCCTCGACGCAGGTCACGAAATACTGCTTGAATCGTGTCGGGTTCTGTCTCCACATCCCGAGCAACTGGGTCCAGACCTGACGCCGGTATGACGGCCGCAACCCTTGCCACCAGAGAACTTTACAAAACGCCTTGATTTCGATTAATATCCGTCGCCAAGTCATGCCTTGTTCGGGCACGCGAGCCCTGGGCGAGGAGGCTCCTGCGGCTTGGCGAGCCGGGCGCATGGCCAAATAATAACGGTAAGCCCTGGCCAGGTAACGAGAGGGTTCATACAGATAGTCCCAGGCATCAACGTATTCCTGCATGATGTCGACTTCGGGGCGATCCGGCTCATAGTTCAAGGAGGAAAAGGTCCCCAGGTCATCTCCCACATCCCCGCGCAGCCGCCCTTCTCCCTCCAATCGATGCCACAGACTGGTATGCGGCGCGGCCTGCAGGACCCCAAGCATGGTCACTGGTATGTCAGTCTGCTCTATAAAAGCGCAGATGCGCTCGCCAGCCCCTTTCGTTTCCCCGTCCAGCCCGATGATGAAGCTGCCAATCACCTCCATGCCGTTCTTCTTGAGGGTGTACAGCGACTCTATGAGCGGGTTCTTGATGTTGTGATATTTGTGGCTGGTTTGTAGCACATTCTCATCCGGAGACTCGATCCCGATAAAAACTTCCCTCAGGTTGGCTGCGGTCATGAGGTCGATCATCTCCGGATCCTGCCCCAGATTTACCGATGCCTGGGTCAAGAAGTTGAAGGGCTCGCCGCGGCTCCGCAACCAGGGCGTGAGTTCCTGCAGAAAGGTCCGGGCGTGCTTTTTGCTGCCGATAAAGTTGTCATCGCAGATGAATACGGAACCCCTGGCCCCGAGCCGATGGAGGGTCTCCAGTTCGGCGATGACCTGTTGCGGGGTCTTGTAACGGGGTATGCGTCCGAAAAGGTTCACTACATCGCAAAATTCGCAGTCAAACGGGCATCCCCGGGAGGTCTGGACCGTAACGGTGGCGTAATCTTCCAGCTTTAACAGATCAAACCGTGGAGTCGGTGAGGTCGTCAGGTCCGGCTTCTCGTTATTTTCGATTATTCCGGTCTTGCCGAGTTTCATGGCCTCCAGGAGCAGAGGAATCGTATTCTCACCCTCGCCCCGCACCACAAAATCACAACCGGCTTCCAAGACTGCCTCCGGGAGAGAAGTGGGATGGGGTCCCCCGGCTACGACGGTTTTGCCGCGGCGCTTGGCTTCCCTCACCAGGGCCAACAAGCCCTCCCGCTGAATATACATGGCCGATATCAAAACCAGGTCGGCCCACTGCCAATTTGCCTCCGTCAGGCATCCGGTGTTGAGATCCACCAGACGCATTTCCCATTCCGAGGGCAGCAAGGCCGCCACCGTAATCAAACCCAGTGGTGGATTAACCGTTTTATTGCCCCGGAGCAGGCAAGATTTCCGAAAACTCCAAAAGGAAAGAGGAAACTCGGGACAGACCAACAAAGCGCGCATAACGGTAAAACTCCTCATTAACCGATAGTCGGCGGCGATTAAGCGATGCCGGCCTCAGTATTATGAACTATTTTGCGAAATCCGCAACCATGCCTTTAACAATAACGATTTAGCATAACATAA
>DZCR01000137.1 GCA_022736495.1 Desulfobacca acetoxidans | reverse complement strand
GAAAGGATCCATTCTTGGCGGCCCATAAGAAAAAAAAACCGTGGACCAAACAGGATGCCCTTTTGTGCATCCCTGAAAAAAACACCGGGGTTGAAGAGATCTTCCTGGATACCGGGGATCTCATCCTGTCCTTTCCGGTGAAATACAAACCTTTTTTCATGCGGCTTCAGCGGTTTCTCCGGTCCAATCCGCAAAATACATTCAGGCGGAAAATCCAATTGGACCGCCTGGGAGCCGATGTCTGGTCCCTCCTGGACGGCAAAAGGGACGTCAAGGCCGTCATTAAGGAGTTTGCAAGACTTCACGGGCTGGATAATAAGGAGGCTGAGATTTCAGTGACGTTTTTTTTGCGGTCCCTGGGTCAGAAAGGATTGATCCGGATAAAGGATATTTGAGGCTCTAAATTTTTTGCAGGGCCTGGTCAACATTTTTTTCGATGGACAGATACCCGTCAAATCCGGCGATGTCAAAGACTTCCTTCACATAATCCTGGAGGCTGCAAAGGACGATATTCCCGTCCATGCGTTTGAGATCCTTGGTGGTTTTCAGCATGACCCTGATCCCGGCGCTGGAGATATACTCCAGGTTTTCAAGATTGAGAACCAGGCGTTTTTGGCCGCTTTCGAGGGTGGTATAGATCCGGCTTTCAAATTCCGGGGATGTGTTGGAGTCAAGGCTGCCGTTAACACTGAATATTTCAACGCCATTCACGTTTTCCTGAAAAATTTCCATGGGTGCGTCCCCTTACAATTCTATTTAAAATCGGTTGGTTGATGGTTTTCTTCCGCCATCTTTTTTTTTAATACAATGATATTTCTGTTCTTTTTCCGATAATACCGGCACTCGTCAATAAAATGCTTTACAAAATGGACCCCGAGACCGCCGATGCATCTTTTATCCAGGGCGCACCGGGTATCGGGCGAGGGTGAGGCTGTGATGTCAAAGGGCTCGCCGTCATCCTCCATCCGGATTTCCAGGATGGAGTCATCACAGGACAAGGAGATATCAATGTCGTGTTCCTTATTATCCTTAAAGCCGTGGCGGACCACGTTGGTAAAGAGTTCTTCAAGGATCAGGTCTATCTCTTTCAGTTTACGCCGGGTGCAGTCAACGGCCCCGGACATTTTTGAAACAACGGCCTTGATCTTGTCCAGATCCGAGAGCCGGTTTTTTAATGTAATGGATAATTTTACCTTTCCCATACCTGTTATCCTAGCTGTCCCCGGTCCGTTTGTCAATCTGAAATCCGTTCAGATCAGGCTGATGCCCAGAAGATGCCTGAGAATCTCCCTGTTGTCGGATTCAAACTCCATGATACATTTCCTCTCGGCGTTTGCAAGCCTTTGCCCGATGGGCCCTGCGATTTTCAGCGGGGTATCGGGAAACTGATCCACAATCTTTGCAAAAGCCTTGCGGGTCATGGCGATACAGGTGGTATCCGTCAAGGCCACCAGGGAAAACTGCCTGACCATGGGCGCCATGAGGTTAAGCACCCCCAGATAGCCTTCCGGCCCGTATTCACGGATCATATATTCTTTTCCGTCCTTTTGAAGGACCAGTTTTGCGGTCCCTGATAAAATATAATAAGCGCACTGGTCATCATCCCCCTGAAGAAAAACGGCATCTCCGGGTTTATAGGACTGTCTTTTGCACAGAAAGGCAAAGAGTTTCATCACATCCATGGAAACGCCGGAAAAAAATTCGATTTGTCTGAATACATTCAGGTTAGCTAAAAATTCACTTTTATTGTCGGCCTCAGTTGTGTCCGTATGCGAGTTCATAAAAATACCCCTTTTTTGCCATGAGTTCATCATAGGTTCCCATTTCCACTATTTTACCGGCCTTTAAAAAAGCGATCCTGTCGTAGTCTTTCACGATATCCAGCCGGTGCACCACAGCGATCAGGGTGCTCTTTCCTTTCCAATAGCGGGCCAGGACGCTCTGTATCCTTTTCTGGGAATTATTGTCCAGGGCCGAGGTGGCCTCATCCAGGATCATCATCCGGGGGGATTTTAAAAAGGTCCTGGCAATGGCCAGTTTCTGGCGCTGTCCCCCGGAAAGGGTGTTCCCCTTTGTGCCCACATTGAAATTCATTCCGATTTCAATCATTTTCTCAAGGAAATCTTCGCCGATCAACAGGGCGATCATGAACTGATTGATTTTTTCCTGGGCCGCCGGGTTGGTGGTTTTAACGATACCGAAGAGGATATTGTTAAATATGGTCTGGGAATGAATATACTGGTCATTTTTGAAAAAGGCTACGGCAGATGCTTTTTTCTGTTTGATCCTTTCCTTGAACAGGTATCTTCCTTCCAGGATAAGATGGGTCATAAATTCAGGGATGGCTGCGATCCGGTGCTTTCCGGGGGAGAACCGCAACGCCAGTTCCAGCAGGGCCAGGGTCTGCTGCCGGTTGATCTGGTGCAGGCTTTTGTTTTTAATCACCCTGACGATCTCCTCATATTGGTCGAATTCTTCCGGCCTGATGGGGGTTTGTTCAAAAAACATCCGGTCCAGGGTGAGATTTTTCAGGATGTCCACGGTCTGATAGGCGATTTCCTTGCCCAGGGTCAGGAGCGGGCGGGTCAGATCTGCATCGTCCAGAAAGTCTAAAAAGAACTGGTTTTCCATGAGACGGTCATTTTTAAACTCGTCAGCCATGGGTGCGCCGAAAATAATATTTTCTGCAATGTCTGCATAGGAAAGGAATTGTTTTTCATCGAAAAATTCCACCCAATCGGCCACGGCCTCTCCGTATTCCTGCTGAAAGCTTTTCCTCATGGCGATGATAACGGGAAGGTTTTCTTCTTCCTCTTCCTGGAGAATGGTATTCAGCCCGAACCGGAGGACATCCACAAACAGGCCCGATTGCTGAAGCACCTGGACCAGGCCGTCCAGTTCAGGGGCGCAGTCCCCATCAAGGGTGCAGTCTTCGCCGTGGAGGGCGGTATAGGAATACAGGAGATTTTCCCGGATGGTGCCTTCAAAAATAAAGGGGGACTGGGATACCAGCCCCATATTTTGAGTGATATCCGCCTTGGTCAATCCGGAAATTTCCTTGCCTCCCAGGGTGGCGTGGCCCGAGGTATATTGATAAAGCTGGGCAATGCACAAGGCCAGGGAACTCTTGCCGCTTCCGGAGAATCCCACCAGGGCGACCTGTTCCCCCGGAGCGATATCCAGGCTGATATCATCCAGCAGCCGTATGCCGTCGGGGGTTTCCAGGCTCAAATGGTCGACATGGACGGCGCCCTCCAGCGCATAGGGCTCCCGGCCTTCGGCAAGCAGCACCGTCTCAACGGGCACATCAAAATAGCCCATGGTTTTATAATAATTGATGGAGCCGTCCTGGTACACCTGGTAGAATTCAATCAGTTCCTTCCAGGGATCATAGAGTTTTTCCTGGGCCGACAAAAATGCCACGAGGGCGCCCAGTCCCAATTGCCCGCGGATGGCCAGGTATCCGCCGATGATGAAGATGAGAAAAGGCCCCAGGTTGACAAAGAAATTGCTGATGATTTTGATGGCGTATTTGTACAGTGCCCACCTGATCCTGATCCGCATCAGGCCCCCCACGATCTTGTCGAATTTATTGTTTTCTATTTCAAAGGCGCCGTTGGCCTGAACCTCGTGGATACCGGAAACGGATTCAACAATTTTGGAGGATAAAATCCGTGACGCATTGAGCCGTTTTTTGTTATCCCGGTTCACCTGCCTTTGCATCAGGGGGATGATATAGAGCATGATGGGGTAAAGTGCAAAGGAGACGATTCCCAAAAGCGGGTTCAGGACAATGAGGTAACCGGCAAAGGCCAGGAGGGTGACGATATTGATCAGGGGGACGGCAATGGCCATGCCCACGAAATTGCCCGGGATATTCAGTTCATTGAGCAGGGAATTGACCACGGTTCCGGGCGGGGTGGTTCTGAAAAAATTCAGGGGGATGTTCAGGATATGGTGGTATAATTGTTTTCGCATTTCAGCCGTGACCTTTTCACTGATATGGGTCTGAATCAGGTTGATGAGCAGTTTCAGCAGGGAACCCGACACAACGGCGGCAAGGTAGATGCCGCAATACAGGACCAGGAGATCCGGTTTTCTCAGATTGATGGCTTCATTGACGATGCGCTGCTGCATTTCAAGGGGCACCACCCGGATGGCCACGGTAATCAGGATAATGATCACCAGCAGGACCTGGAGCTTGACATTCCCCTCCATGATCCATGAGGCCAGGGTTCTTTTTACAACAGGGACCTGTTTTTTTTCGTTTTTCGTTTCCAATGCCGTCTTCCCCGATGCCCTTGTTTCATTACGGGGTGTTGTCCCCGCCTTCTTTCTTTTATTAAAAAAGTTTGACAATGACAACCGTAATATCATCGGCAATGGGGACCTGGCCGATGAAGCGCTTAAGATCCCCGATCAGTTCTTTTTGGATGGTTTGGGCGGGCTGGTCCGGATACCGGGCGATGAGCGCCCGTATCCTGTTTTCACCGTACATTTCACCCTCCTCATTCCGGGATTCCTTTAACCCGTCCGAGACCATGGCCAGGATGGAGCCCTTTTCCCATCCGCGGATCTCATATTCATGAATCTCAGCCTCGGGATCCACCCCCAGGGCCATACCACTTCCCAGAAGCCTTGTAAATGATCCGTCGGCCGGGGAATAAAACAGGGCAGGCTCATGCCCGGCCCTGATCCAGATGATTGTGCGGCGCTCCAGATCAATGTCGGCAAAAAAAATCGTGGTGAAATGCCCGCTTTCAAAGCTATCCCGGGTCAGGTGCCGGTTAACGGATTCAATCAGGGGGGAGGCCCCTGTATAACCGGCGGCCCCATAACGGAGAAAGGCCCGGATGGTGGTCATGTGGAGCCCTGCGCCTACGCCGTGGTCCGATGAATCCGTCACGGCGATCCCCACCCGGTTTCCGGAAAATTTAAAATAGTCATAATAGTCCCCGCCGACTTCCTCACAATAGAGGCTGATCCCTGAAATATCCAGCCCCGGGACATCCGGGGCCCGTCCGGGTAAGAGATTGGCCTGGATTTCCTTGGCCACATTGAGCCGCGTCAGCATCCTGATCCGGTCTCGGAGACCATATATCATCTTGTTGGTATGGGTGGCGATCATGCCGAATTCATCGCTGGTAGCCACGGGCACAAGTGATGAGAGGTCCCCGTTGCTGACGGATTCCAGAACCCGGGTCTGCATGTCAAAAAGCAGTTTTAAATTTTTTGAATAGGAGTAGATGATATTGATGATCAGGACCAGAAGAACGGCAACGGCAAAGGAGATTTCCTTAAAAACGGTTTTCGATGTGATCTCCCTCATGACATTCATCCGGGCGGTTTCTATTTCCGTCAGCCACGCCAGGTCCCTTCCGATGATCAGGATGATGATGACCATGACCATCAGATTGGTCACAACGGCAATCAAAAAAAATTTCCGGGTCATGGGATATATTTTTTGAGGGATGAATAGAAGATCCGGATGGGCTATGACGGTTTTAATCACCTCCCTTTCCTTTTCCAGGGACATGTCAACGGCTATGAAAAATCCGAAAGCAACAAAACCGATGAAAAAGAGACCGCCGCTGTAAAGAGGAATGGAAAAGAAAACATGGGTCAGGACAAAGGTAAACAGACCTGCCGATAAAGCCAGGGCATATTCGGCGAAAAATTGGTTTTTAGCCTTTGCCGGCAGGGGAGAAGCATCAATGATCCTTCCCAGGAGAAAATACCGAAGGATCAAGGCTGCTGCGAAACTCCCACCCGTGTAAGCCCTCAGTATCCCGGAGGGCATGCCTTGGATCATGGGTCAAACCTCGCACCCGTAGAAACTTAGAACCAGAGCTGCAAAACCATAATGTAAGATGATTTTCATTGGCAGATTTTTTTTCCTTTCGGGGCAAGTGGAAATTTTATTTTCATTATTCCCTTTTACGGCCGGTATCCTATCACTTCCCCTGCTTTTAAACCAGAATTAATTTTTCAGCCATGGGTCAAAGAATATGGCCTTTTTTATTGCTTAAGGTTTGCATCCTGTGAAATCTATATTATTTTATGGGAACATGACAAGATATGTTATGTTGTAAGATCAATTCACAGGAGAGATCACCATGAAAAACAGACAAATGAGAAAATTAGTTCTGTCCATTATTCTCGCCGGGTTGCTGTTGATTTCAGGCTGCGCCTCATCTTCCCAGCGGTTTGGGCGGATGATGTCGGATGACCGAGTCAAACAAAGCTTTGAAACGTTTACCGTGGACCCGGCCTATACCTATTATTATTATGGCCAAAAAACTTTTCCCCAGGCCGCTGTGGGCATTTCAAAGGGCTATGTCCTGGCTTCGAAAGACTGGCAGCCCATCGAGCTGACCACCGGGCAGCTCCGGGACTGGATCTGGCTGCATGCCCACCGGTTGCCGACGGATCTGAAAAAATATGGTTCCTTCATCCTGGCTCCGGACGGGAAGCCCGCCGGGGTCTGGTATTCCCTGGAGAGCTGGCATCAGTGGGCCAGAATCGAGTTCATCGATGAAACCACCCTGAGAATCGGAGGCCCGATAGGCGGAGATCAATACAATTGGTTCGGACTCAACGCCGTAATATATTGACAGGATGTAAATGGTATTTAATTCGCTGACCTTCCTTTTATTTTTTGGCCTTGTTCTGGCCTTTTACCGGCTCAGGATTTCCTGGGCCGGTAAAAAAATAGGCCTTGTCTGCTTCAGTTATCTGTTTTATGCGGCCTGGAATCCACCCTTTGTGATCCTCTTATGGATTTCAACCCTCATCGACTGGAAGGCCGGGGCCCTGATCTTCGCCTCAAGGGGAAAATCCCGGAAAAGGCTGTTTCTGATCCTCAGTCTCATGGTGAATCTGGGGCTTCTGGGATTCTTCAAATACGGAAATTTTCTTCTGGACAATTTTATCGCGGTTCTTCACTGGCTTCATATTGCCTATCAGCCCCTGAGGCCGGATATTATCCTGCCCGTGGGCATTTCCTTTTATACCTTCCAATCCATGTCCTATACCATTGATGTCTATCGGGGCAGGATGAAGCCCTGGGATTCATCCGTTGATTTTGCCCTGTACGTGACCTTTTTCCCCCAACTGGTGGCCGGACCCATTGTCCGGGCCCAGGATTTTCTGCCCCAGTGCGTCACTCCAAAAGCAGCGTCTGCACGGCAGATGCTCTGGGGCGGGATTCTCTTGGTCACTGGGCTCTTTGAAAAGGTATTCCTGGCCGATACCCTGATGGCCCCGGTATCGGATGCGGTTTTTACAGCAACCGGGCAGGCCGGGTTTATGGATGCATGGATGGGATCCTTGGCCTTCTCGGCCCAGATATTTTTTGATTTTGCCGGGTATTCCACCTGCGCCGTCGGCGCGGCCCTGTGCCTGGGGTTCATCCTGCCGGACAATTTCAGGTTTCCCTACGGTGCCCTGGGGTTTTCCGATTTCTGGCAACGCTGGCATATTTCCCTGTCCTCCTGGCTGAGGGATTATTTGTACATCCCCCTGGGCGGCAACCGGAAAGGGAGTGGCCGGACCTACGGGAATCTCATGCTGACCATGCTCATCGGCGGGCTGTGGCATGGGGCCTCTTGGCGGTTTGTGGCCTGGGGAGGATTACACGGGGCATTTCTGGTGGTGGAGCGGTTCATGAAAAGAAAATGGGGACCTGTGGCATCCGGTCACCGGGGTTGGATGCCCTTGGTCACGGCCCTTTTCACCTATCTTCTGATTGTCTTGACCTGGGTTTTTTTCAGAGCCCAGAATTTTTCAGAAGCCTTTGTCCTTTTATACCAGATGCTCCATTTCAATGCATCCGGGATCCTGGGCCAAGGCGATATCGCAACGGTGGCAACCGTCTCGGCCGGTTTGTTCGGCTTTCACTTTGCCATGAGAAACAGGTCCTATGAAGATCTGGTATCCGGGACCCCGGTCGGCATCAGGGCCTTTGGTCTGGCCGTGATGCTGATCATTCTGAGTCTGACGCCGGGAGATGATCGTGCCTTCATTTATTTCCAATTCTGATACCCGGATGAAATCTGAAAATTTAGGAAAAACCTGGGTTTTCGCCCTTTTGATCGTGATTGCGGTTCTGGGGGCCTGGGAAGGGTTCTGGAGGGCCCAAGGCTTTCGGCCCTCCATAGAAGATGATATGCCCTTCTGGCATCTTGCGCGGTCAAAGGTTACGAAACATACCCGAATTGTCTTTGTAGGGTCTTCCAGAATCCAATTGGGGCTTCATCCGGATGTATTTTTTGAAGAATGGGGCATCATACCGGTGAACCTGTCCATTGACGGGAACCCGCCCTATCCGGTATTAAGGGACCTGGCCCAGGACCCGAATTTTTCGGGCCTGGTGATCTGCTCCATCCTTCCCCGCTGGCTGGGGGAAAATACATTCGGGGACGACCGGGCCTCCAAATGGGTCAGGAAATATTATACCCGGACCCCCTTGTCCGGCATTGACGCCCGGGTGTCCCTTCTGGTCCAGGGCTTTGTGTTCAGGTACCCCGGCCTCAGCCCTGAAAAATTGGCAAAACAGTTTCAAAAAGGGGACCGGCCCCGGCCTGCCTATGCCCCCATGCGGCCGGACCGCTTCCGGGAAGCCCGTTTTGCACCAAAGGATATCCCAAGGATGCTGGCATCCCGGATCAAGCTGGAACGGGCGGCCATGGA
>DZCR01000136.1 GCA_022736495.1 Desulfobacca acetoxidans | reverse complement strand
AATATTCATAGTTTGCGTATTAACACTTGGCAAAAATAGGGAGAAGGAATCCCCTGTATGGGGTGAAACTCCTGAAAATATATAAAAGTTTTGATAACCTAATGATCAACGTCAATTATTTCTCCCCTCAACGACAATTATTTTTCCCGTCGCCCCACCGCTTAAATTTAGCTGACGATACAAGCCGAAGGCCGGGGCTAGCGGATTCGGCCTGCCGGCACCAAGCTTTATGCGGGGCAGGCCGAATCCGCCCTCATTCATGCGATGCCTCCATCTCGGCCGAGGCTTGGGGGTGCCGGGGTGTTGATAACGACACTTAAATTCCTTGGCAATGACATCTTGATTGCCCTTATTCTTGGGCCCGTTTAGCCTGTTCCATGCGATAACTGGGGATATTCAGCTCAATGATGACACAGTGATGCACCAGGCGATCGATGGCTGCAGCCCTGGTCAGCGGATCTTCCAGCCCCTTTGGAGGATGGCAATCCGTATTGCTCCAGTTTCAATCCTCACCCAGCCCGAAGACCGGGTGCTTCGGAAGTCAGCCGGTAGGCCATAGACGGTCGAGGGTCCACTTAACGACGCGTTCTTCCTTCCGCTTTTCCTTCCGTGAGGGTGCCTTGCCATCAATTTTTTCGGCTCTGATTCTGTTGGCTCTGGCCGGTGTCATATCATCCTGATATTGACGGCCACAAGGTTCCTCCACCTCTTTTCCGTTTCGCCGGTATCGGATGTAATAGAGACGTTCCGGCTCTCGGTAATGGATGGGAAATTATAACTCCGGGTTGTGGCCCCGGCGATCGCGGGTTCAAGTCCCGTAGCTCACCCCAAAGATTTCAAGGGGTTAGGTAAATCGGCCTAACCCCTTATTTCTATTCCCCACAGCGCTTAAAGAAGCTAGGGGATATCCAGGTATAATAAGAAGGCGGCTCGCCTATCGGTAATGGGCGCAGGGGAGAGTTGTAAGACCAGAAATAGAATAACTATCAGGCATTTTGAGATTTTCGCCGCCATCTGATCTCTTCGAATTTGATTTGCATAGGGGCGCACCTGCATGGGCGCTACAAAACTCTAAAAATACTGTATGACCAAACTTGATATTTCAGGGGGCTGGGAGGGTTTTTTGTAGGGGGAGGGCGGAAGAATCGTAATTCCCCCCCCTCACCTAACCCTCTCCCCTCACGGGCCCCCACGGGGGGAGAGGGGATTAAAAAAGAAACCGCTTGACATACGCTATAAGCTCATTGCCAGGCGTTCTGCCCTCATTTCCCCGGCGCGGGGAGGCCCAGTTCGTCCAGGCTCATGCGGAGGACTTTGCGCAGGCCCCGGATGGCCTGGTTGGTGCGGTGGACGTTTTCCACCAGGGCGAAGCGCACGTAGTCATCGCCCCATTCGCCGAAGCCCAGGCCCGGGGCCACGGCCACTTTGGCCTCCCGGATGAGCATCATGGAGAACTCCACTGAGCCCAGGTGCCTGAATTTGCGGGGGATGCGGCCCCAGACGAACATGGTGCCCTTGGGGGGCTCGACCCGCCAGCCGATATTGTGCAGGCCCCGGCAGAGGGCGTCCCGGCGCTCCTTATAGACCGCCACGGTCTGCTCCACGCAGTCGTAGGGACCGTTTAAGGCGATGATGGAGGCGATCTGGATGGGCTGAAAGACGCCGTAGTCCAGGTAGCTCTTGATGCGGGTCAGGGCGTGGACCAGGCGCTGGTTGCCGCAGACGAACCCCATGCGCCAGCCGGGCATGTTGTAGCTCTTGGAGAGCGAAAACAGCTCCACCCCCACTTCTTTGGCGCCGGGCACCTGGAGGAAGCTGGGGGCTTTATAATCGTCAAAGACCAGGTCGGCGTAAGCGAAATCATGGATAATATACACCTTGTACTTCTGGGCATACTCCACGATCCGCTTAAAAAAATCCAGGTCCACGACCCGGGTAGTGGGGTTGTGGGGGAACGAAATAATCAGCATCGTGGGCCGGGGCCGGATGAGTTCAGTGATGTTGGCCAGGTCCTCGAAAAAATCCCGATCCGGAGACAGGGGGATGCTCACCAGTTGCCCGCCGGAAATGACCACGGAGGCGGAGTGAATCGGGTAGGTGGGATTGGGGACCAAGACCACGTCCCCGGGCTCCACCGTAGCCAGGATCAGATGGGACAGGCCCTCCTTGGCGCCGATGGTGGCAATGGCCTCGGTTTCCGGGTCAATGTCCACGTCATAGCGGCGTTTATACCAGTCGGAAATGGCCACCCGCAGCCGGGTAATGCCTTTGGAGGCCGAGTAGCGGTGGTTGGCCCCTTTGCCCGCGGCTTCGACGAGCTTGTCCACAATGTGTTGCGGGGTGGGCAGGTCAGGATTACCCATCCCCAAATCGATGATATCCTCCCCCCGGCGCCGGGCCATCATCTTCAGGGCGTTGACGGTGGCAAAGACATAGGGAGGCAGACGTTTCATCCGGGGGAATTCTTCAATGGCCATGCTTTTCTCCTTAAGGCTAATAGGGGTGATATTTCCAATATTATGGCAAAGAGTCCGCGCAAAGTCAAACAAAAGTGTGCAAATATTAATGTCAATGATTATTTGCTTAACATATTGTAAATACAGTAATATATCAGACAATCCTCAGGGCTATGGTCGCGTTTTGCAACAACTCCACGTTTTTTTGTGCAATTAGTGTATTTGTGACAAACTGGTTGGCCCTCCTGAAAACGGTAACGGTTGGCGCCTAGATAGCAGACTTTTTTTTGATGGCATTTCGCACGGTTTTTTTTATTTGAAATTCCATTTGCATTTCCACAGCCCCTCCTTATTTTTAATATTAGACCTTCGTCGGCCCAAGGAAGATTTTGGCGCGACGGACAGATCAACCTGGAGGCCATCATGACCAAAATGGAACGGTTAAAGCGAGAAGCCCGAAAAATCGCCGCCCAGTTGGGACACCGCCTGGAGCGCTTTCGGCCGTCGGTAATCACCGCCGAGGCGCCGGCCTCCAGCCAGCGGCCCGCGGCGCTGGCGGCCTGCAAAGTGTGCGGGGCTGTAGTGCTGGTGGATCCGGCTCCGGTGGCGGGGGAAGAACCGATCAGCGGAGAAGGCGTAATGCGTCCGTGTGTGGCCATTGAGCAGGAAGGTCACGAGACGGCTTGAGAAGGGAGCCGCCCCGGTCTGCCCTCGGCCGTTTGGCAAGGGGGAATCCTCATCTGCTGCGGCCCAAGACCTTATTTGATTTGCGATTGGCGTAATACCATTTTGGGCAGTCTCGGGCTTTAGCCTGCGCCTGCACAGGCGAGACGCCTGCGCCGCCCCCTGGCAGGCATCGGAGGCCCCAGGAAGGCATCATCCCCCAGTTTGCCCTCAAGCAACAGAATGATAGAGTTCGCGGCTATCATCCTTTGACCCGCCTTAATTTTCATGAAACGTTTATTTTAGCAATTTCAATGCCATTGGAGTAAGATTTGGATATAAGGAGGCCGTTTTCCCGGCGCGCCAGACCCCAGACGAAACGGACTGGCTATGGTGATAATTGAGAACTCCTTAACGGCTCAGGGTATCGTAATCAAGGATAGCGCCTATGGATGGTAATAAGAGCGGAAAAGAACTGCTGGGCGAAGTGGAGGAATTGCGGCGGCAGTTGGCTGCAGCCGAGCGGGACCATCAGATTGTGGTGGCCGGCCTCAGGGAAAAACACCGCATGGCCGAGTCCCAATGGCGGCAGCGGGTGGAGACCCTGGAGGCGCAACTGGCCGGGTATGCTTCCGGAAGGCTCCCATCACTTTCCTCCTCCCAGGCTGAGACCGGGGTTGATGAGGGCGACGGTGAGCGGCCGCGTTTGCTGGCAATGATCCAGAACCAGGCCCAGGAGTTGCAGGCCGCGAATGAAGAACTAACCATCCAGGCCGAAGAACTGCGTATTTCGAATGAGGAACTGTCGGCCCAGGCCGAAATTCTGGAACTAAAATATAAGGAGCTGGAGCAACTATCCCAGGAGTTTGAAACCGAGCGGGCTCTCCTTACATCCGTTCTGGAACAGATGCCCGCCGGCGTGGTTATCGCCGCGGCTCCGGGAGGCCCCATTTTGTTGAGCAATAAGCGGGCGGAGGAACTCTTTCGCCAGTCCCTGGGCTCTCTTGCCGACGCGGAAAGCTTCTGGCGGATTCCACGCTATGCTCCCGACGGCCGGGCCTACCGGAAAGAAGAGATGCCCCTGTGGCGCTCCCTGCACCTGGGGGAAGCGGTGATGGATGAGGAATACAGCCTCCGGCACCAGAATGGCCCCCCCATCCATGTCAGCGTCAGTTCGGCTCCGGTTCGGGATAGCCAGGGCCGCATCGTGGCCGGGGTGATCACCTATTTTGATATCACCGCCCGCAAGCAGGCCGAGACGGCCTTGCGGGAAAGCCGCGAAGATTTGAATCGGGCCCAGGCTGTGGCTCTTACCGGCAGCTGGCGGATAGATGTGCAGCATAACGAATTGCAGTGGTCCAAAGAAACTTACCGGATATTTGGGATTCCCCAGGGAACGCTCCTGACCTATGAGGCGTTTCTGGCGGTGGTGCACCCGGAGGACAGGGCGTACGTGGACCAAAATTGGGCCGCGGCCCTGTTGGGCGAGCCTTACGACATCGAGCACCGCATCGTCGTGGATGACACCGTGAAGTGGGTGCGGGAGAAGGCCGAATTGGAGTTAGACCCGCAGGGACGGTTACTTGGCGGGTTCGGTGCGGTTCAGGACATCACGGTGCGCAAGGCCAACGAGCAGGCCCTGCGCCAGGAGCGGGATTTCGTGACCCTCCTCCTGGAGACCGTGGGAGCCCTGGTGGTGGTAGTGGACCGGGAAGGGAGAATAATCAGCTTCAATTACGCCTGCGAACAAACCACCGGTTATAGCTCTCGTGAGGTGCAGGGCAAACCCATATTCGATTTGTTTCTGGTGCCGGAGGAAATCCAGGGGGGAAAAGAGGTCTATAAGGAACTCTCGGCAGGTCACTTTCCCAATACTCATGTTAACCAATGGGTAACCAAAGACGGCAACCGCCGCCTCATCTCCTGGTCCAACAGCGCCCTTACGGACGAGCAGGGCCGGGTGACCTACGTCATCGGCACGGGAATCGACATTACCGAACGCCAGCGAGCCGAAGCGGCCCTGCGGGAATCGGAAGAACGCTACCGCAGCCTTTTTGAAAACAACCACACGGTCATGCTCCTCATTGACCCCGAAAGCGCGCGCATCATGGACGCTAACCCCGCAGCCTGCTTGTATTACGGCTACTCCCGGCAAGAACTTCTGACTCAAAAAATCACTGACCGCAATATTCTGACCCCCGCAGAGGTGTTTCAGAAAATGCAGCGGGCCAAGTCGGAGCAGCACAACCATTTTGAATTTCGGCACCGCCTGGCCTCCGGCGAAATCCGGGACGTGGAGGTGTTCAGCGGCCCCATCCGGATCAAGGGCCAGAAGCTCTTGTATTCCATCGTGCACGATGATACGGCCCGCAAGCAGGCCCAGGAGGCCCTGAAGCGGGCGCACCAGGAGTTGGAGCAGCGCGTCCAGGAGCGCACCGCCGAACTGCGGGATATGGTGGCCCAACTGATTGAGGAAGTTCAGGACCGTCAGCAGGCCCAGGAATCCCTGCGCAAGCAGGCCGAACTCCTGGAACTGGCCCAGGAAGCCATTATTGTCAGAGACCTGGATGCCCATATGACCTTCTGGAGCCGCGGGGCGGCAGAGACTTACGGCTGGACCAAGGAACAGGCCCTGGGCCGGGTAACCCACACCCTCTTACAGACCCGCTTCCCCACCACACGGGAAGAAGTTGACCAGGAATTATTGCAAACCGGGCACTGGCAAGGAAAGTTGGTCCACACCCGGGCTAACGGCGAGGAAATCGTGGTTGCGAGCCGGATGGCCCTGCAGCGGAACGAGCGGGGCAAGCCGGTAGCCATTCTGGAGATCAACCGGGATGTCACCGCCCGCCTCCAGGCCGAAGAAGCCCTGAAGATTGAACGCCAGCGGGTTCTGGCCGTGCTGGAGCGCATCCCCGCCCACGTGGCCCTGCTCCGGCCGGACCATACCCTGGCTTATGTCAACGGTGAATTTATCCGGCGTTTCGGGGAACCTGGGGTCAGACGGTGTTATGAGATTACTGGCCGGCAAAGTACTTGCGCCGAATGTCAGGCCATGGAGGTCTTCCATACCGGAAAGCCGGTGGTCTGGGAATGGACCGGAACAAACGGCGATATCTACCAGATGTACGACTATCCCTTTATCGATGTGGACGGCTCGCCCCTGGTGCTGGAAATGGGCGTGGACATCACGCCGCGCAAGCGGGCCGAAGACCAGGCCCTCAGCCTCGGCCGCATGTACCGCATGTTAAGCAAAGTCAACGAAGCCATCGTGCGGGTTACCGATAAAGAAGAACTGTTCCGGCAGATTTGCCGCCTGATGATGGAGGAAGGGCAATTTTTGCTTGCCTGGATCGGCTTGGTGGACCGGGAAACCCGGTTGGTCAAGGCCGCGGCCCAATATGATTTGAACGACGACTATCTGCAAAATATCACCATTCCTCTTGATGATGTCCCCGAGGGCCGCGGCCCCACCGGCACTGCGGTCCGGGAAGGCCGATACTCCGTGTGCAATGACATCGCGACGGACCCGCGGTTGGCCCCCTGGCGGGAGCCGGCTTTGGCCCGCGGTTTCCAGTCCTCCGCGGCGTTGCCGTTGCGGGAGGGTTCACAAGTGGTGGGGGCCCTGACCGTTTATGCCGACCGGCCGGGGTTCTTCACCGCAGACGAAACCGGCCTGCTGGAGTCGCTGGCCGACAACCTCTCCTTTGCCCTGGAATTCCAGGTCCGCGACGCCAAGCGCCGCCGGGCCGAAGCGGCCCTGCGGGCATCGGAAGAGCGGCTGCGCTACCTATCGTCCCAGCTCTTGCACGCCCAGGAGAAGGAGCGCCGGCGCCTGGCCCTGGAACTGCATGACGATCTGGGCCAGTCCCTCATGGTCTTGAAGCTGCAGCTCAGGGCCATCGAGAAGACGGTGCCGCCGGATCAGTGGAAGACTCGAGAGGCCTGCGCCCGTAGCCTGGACTATCTGAACGAGGTCATTAATAGCGTCCGTCGCCTGGCTCGGAACCTGCGCCCGGCGGTGCTGGAGGATCTGGGCCTTTCCGCCGGGCTGCGAGTGCTGACCGAGGAGTTTCGCGCCTATCATGAGATAGATATCTCCCTGGAGACGGATGACATCGACGGCTTGTTCTCCCAGGACGACGAGATCAACATTTACCGGATCTTCCAGGAAACCCTCACCAATATTGCCAAACATGCCCAGGCCACACGGGTCAATCTGGTCATCACGCGCCAGGCCGACTGCGTAACTTTTAAGGTAATGGATGACGGGGTGGGATTCGATCTGGAACAGGCTCTGGCCCGGGCCCCCGACAAGAAAGGCCTGGGCCTGGCCGCTTTGGAGGAGCGGGTGCACATGTTGAGGGGCACACAGACGATCCGGACCCAAGCCCGCCAGGGCACCGAAGTGTCATTTATAGTGCCCATCCCCAAAAAAATATCTGTATGATCGCGGTTTGGTATCAGGGGGATTTTAGGTAGTTATCAATCCCTCCTATCCCACCGTTTAAAAGCCTGTTCCAGCTCCTCCAGAAACCCCACCTGGCCCTTACTGATCTTTTCCCGGGCATCTTTAAGGGGGAACCAGGCGGCCCGGTCCACTTCCGGGAATTCCTGCCGGACCCCCGAACGGGGGGGCCATTCCAGGCTGAAAGTATTGCTGCGGATGGCGCCGGCGTCGCAGTCCCCCTCCAGGGCCCAGGCCTGAATAACTTTACCGCTGGGCTGCTGCAAGGAACCGAGGGGGATGGCCTCCCCGGCAATAATACAGCCCGTCTCCTCCTTAAACTCCCGATAGGCCGCGGCCAGAGGGTCTTCGTCCGGGGGGTATTCCCCCTTGGGGATGGACCAGGCGCCCGCGTCCTTCCCCGCCCAAAATGGCCCGCCGGGATGCACCAACAAAACCTCCAGGCCTCCCGGACGGCGGCGGTACAACAGCAAGCCGGCGCTGTGCTTGGACATCAAACCCTCCCCCTTACCTGCCTCGCTGCTGAGGCCCCCTCCTGATTAATTTGGCTAAACGCCGTCATTTTTGGGTGATCCTAAATAATTCGGTGTCTAATTTATAAATCATTAGGTTTATAAAAATGAACATAAAGATATATATTTTATGTTAAATATAAATTAATAATATTTATTATAATATTAATAATAGATATAATAATAATCATAAAACTCAAGGCTAGCGCAGATAAGCGTTGGCTTCAAAGAGGCCGTCTCGGGGTGACCTTAGATGTTCCGCCAAGGGGACGTCAACTGTGGCATATATCTTGCTTAATTTTAACTCGAAAAGTCAAACCCCACGAGGCGGCGCAGCAGCTATGGAACCCAAGGAGCCGACACCCGGGCTGCTCCGGAAGGGGGAACTGGCCGATTATCAGAGAGGGGGTGAGGCCAGCGGCTGTGGTGACGCTAACCCGAGAGAACTCCATTATTAGGAACCCTGTCCCAAACAATTTTATGTATGGTCTCGGGAGGCAGGTGGGTCTAGCCCGGCTAACCGGGGCCTTGATAAGGAGAACAAAGATGAAGAAAAAATTGTTGCTGTTGCTGACAATTTTTACCTTGGCCCTGTGGGTGGTCCCGGCCTCGGCG
>DZCR01000013.1 GCA_022736495.1 Desulfobacca acetoxidans | reverse complement strand
TGGCTGTTTCCGGCCATTTTTCCCGGACAGCCCCAGAACATTTTGCAAGAGGCTCAACGGTTTTTTATTCACCCCTCACTCTGACCATCTCCCACAAGGAAAGAAGGGAATACATTTTGGGCAATCGCTGGGGCCTATCATGCCGGGCGCTCCAGACAAAAATGGGGCGGACACACAGGTCCGCCCCTAGGATTTGGCGGGCAGTGCCCGCCCTACATTTATAGGGAAATGGGGTTCCGGGGAGATCGAGCCAGGCTGGAAAGCCTGTGCCACTCTTGTGTCCCTGACCCCTAGTCCCTGATCGCTGCTTTTAGTACATGCCTTCCATGCCGCCCATGCCGCCGCCACCGCCCATGGGGGGCATCGGTGTTTCTTTCTTGGGTTTCTCGGCGATCATGGCTTCGGTGGTGATCAACAAGGAGGCCACTGAAGCGGCGTTCTGAATGGCGTAGCGGGTGACCTTGGTGGGGTCGATGACGCCCGCTTCCATCAGGTCCTCGTATTGGCCAGATTCGGCGTTAAAGCCCATGGCACCTTTCTCGTTTTTGACATGCTCCGCCACTACGGAACCTTCGAAGCCGGCGTTATTGGCGATCTGGCGGATAGGTTCTTCCAGGGCCCGCCTGATGATGTTGACGCCCAGTTCTTCGTCGTGACCCTTTAATTTCAGGTCCTTCAGGGCGGGGGCGCAACGCATCAGGGCCACACCGCCGCCGGGTACGATGCCTTCTTCCACCGCGGCGCGGGTGGCGTTGAGGGCGTCTTCCACCCGGGCCTTCTTCTCTTTCATCTCGATTTCAGTGGCCGCACCGACACGGATGACCGCGACGCCGCCCACCAGTTTGGCCAGGCGCTCCTGGAGCTTTTCCCGGTCGTAGTCCGAGGTGGTCTCCTCGATCTGGGCCCGGATCTGTTTCACGCGGCCTTCGATGGCTGCACGGTCGCCGCCGCCGTCGATGATGGTGGTGTTATCCTTGTCGAGGCTCACTTTCCTGGCGGTGCCCAGTTCTTTGACCGTGACGTTTTCCAACTTCCAGCCCATGTCCTCGGAGATCAGTTGGCCGCCGGTGAGGGTGGCGATATCTTCCAGCATGGCCTTGCGGCGGTCACCAAAGCCGGGGGCCTTGACGGCCGCGACCTGGAGGGTGCCGCGCAGTTTATTCACTACCAGGGTGGCCAGGGCTTCGCCGTCCACGTCTTCGGCGATGATTACCAGGGGTTTGCCCATTTTGGCGATGGTCTCGAGCACGGGGAGCAGGTCTTTCATGGTGCTGACCTTCTTCTCGTGGATGAGGATGTAGGGCTCTTCCAGGCTGGCTTCCATCTTCTCCGGGCTGGTGACGAAATAGGGGGAGATGTAGCCGCGGTCGAACTGCATGCCTTCCACCACTTCCAGGGTGGTTTCCATGCCTTTAGCTTCTTCTACGGTGATGACGCCTTCTTTGCCGACCTTGGCCATGGCATCGGCAATGATATTACCGATGGAGGCGTCGTTGTTGGCGCTGATGGTGCCGACCTGGGCGATTTCTTTCTGATCTTTGGTGGGCTTGGAAATCTTGTGGAGTTCGTCCACGACTGCGGTCACGGCCTGCTCGATGCCCCGCTTCAAGGCCATGGGGTTGGTGCCGGCGGCCACCAGGCGGGAGCCTTCCCGGTAGATGGCCTGGGCCAGGATGGTGGCGGTGGTGGTGCCGTCGCCGGCGACATCGGAGGTCTTGGAGGCCACTTCCCGAACCATCTGGGCCCCCATGTTCTCGAATTTGTCTTCCAGCTCGATCTCTTTGGCGACGGTGACGCCATCTTTGGTGATGGCCGGGGCGCCGAAGGATTTTTCCAGGATTACGTTACGGCCTTTGGGACCCAGGGTGACTTTGACGGCGTCCGCCAGGGTATTGACGCCCCGGAGCATAGACTCCCGGGCTTTAATGTCATATTTAATTTCTTTTGCAGACATGAGCTTACTGTCCTCCTTAGGATAAATACTGATTACTCAGAATCTTTCAGATTAGTTGCTGGGAAGAGGTGGATTAGTCGGTGAGGACTGCGAGGATGTCTTCTTCCCGCATCATCAGGTATTCTTCGCCTTCCATCTTGATTTCGGTGCCGGCATACTTGCCAAACAGGACCCGGTCGCCCTCTTTCAATTGCAGGGGCATGCGGCTACCGGCGTCGCTCATTTTGCCGGGGCCGACGGCGATAACTTTGCCTTCGATGGGTTTTTCTTTGGCGGTATCGGGAATGAGAATGCCGCCTTTGGTGACTTGCACCTCTTCGATCCGTTTGACCAGAACCCGGTCGTTCAAGGGTTTGACCTTCATATACAGCCTCCTTGTAATAAATTCAGGGTATGAGCTGGTGTTAGCACTCTTATTAAGTGAGTGCTAATCATCTGTTGATTTTAACCACTTCTCCGGGGAAATCAAGAGGGGCACGAAAAAAAATGAAAAAAGCGGGGTTGGGCCGAAGCCCGGAGTGCTTACCGGGCTTCGGAAACCATGATGGAGCGTTTGGAATGGGACCGAGAATATTTATCCTTGCGGCTGGTTGAACTGCTTTTCTTGGATTTGGCGGCACTCTTGGCGGAGTTATCGCTTTTTTTCGCCAAGCGGGCCTCGCCAGATTTCTTGGCCTTGGCCGCCTGGGGTTTGGGATTGCTCTTGGCAGCGCCTACGAGGGCCACGTTGGTCTTTTTGGCATCGCGGTGTTTGGCAGCCTCATGCTTGGCTTCGCACCTGGTAGCCAAAGATGGCGCCCCGAACAGCGAGGCCTGTACCACCGGGGCAGCGCCGGCTTTAACCGGAGCGTGGGCTTTGGCGGACACCGTAGCCTTGGCGGGGGCGCTGTGGCTCGGTTTCTCCCGTTTGGCATAGGTCCGGTCGGACTTTTTGGAAGACCTGGCATAGGTCCGTTTGCTGGACTTGTGGGCCACTTCGGTGCGTTGGCTGGCGGAACTCCTGGCGCTGGAACCGCGGTAAGAGGAGCGTCCGGCGCGGGCCGTCCGGATGGGGTGGGAGGCCACCGCGGGGTGCTCGATGCGGGCGATGGTAATGTTTTTACTGAACAGTTCTTTGCTGCTGGGCGGCAGTTTCAGGGTGTAGGACGGCGTATCCGGGGGAGTTATGGCCCGGAGCAATTCCGGGTTGAGGGCCGCTATTTCCTCGCTGGGCACGTTCACTGCCACCGCCGCGGCCGTCAGGGAAGTGGTCTCTTTGACGGGGACCTTGTCATATTTGACCGGCGGTAAATAGGGGACATGCTTGAAGCCGAATTTTTCCGGGTTTTTGGCGATGATGGTGGCCGCAATCATCTGGGGCACGTAATTTTTGGTCTCATTCGGCAGGCACATATTGGCCGAGAGTTCCCAGAAGTTTTTGTGGTTGCTCTGGTTCAACTCCCGCTGCACCCGGCCTTCGCCGCAGTTGTAGGAGGCCGCGGCTAGATACCAGGAGCCGAACTGCTTGTAGAGGTCCAGGAGGTATTGGGCTGCGGCGCGGGTGGCCTTTTCCGGGTCCCGGCGCTCATCCACGTAGCTGTCGATGGTCAAGCCGTAGCGCAGGCCGGTGCCTTTAATAAACTGCCACATGCCGCTGGCAGCGGCCGGGGAATAAGCCTTGTTATTGAAGCCGCTTTCGATCATGGCCAGGTAGGCCAGGTCTTCCGGGAGGCCGGCCTCCTGGAACACCTCTTTGATCATGGGCAGGTAACGGGTGGAGCGCGCCAGGTAGCGCGTGATGACCGCCTTGCGCTCGGTGGAGAAGTAAACCAGGTAGGCCCTGACCTGCTTGTTCATTTGGATGGGCACATCAAATTTGACTTGATGCTCCCAATTTTGCAATTCTTTTTCCAGGCTGGGGTCCCAGCCGGGAATGCCGCTTTTAGCGTAAAGTTCTTCCAGACGATTGCCGCTCAACTCCTCGGTCAGGGCGGTATCCTCGCCGGGGTCGTCCGCTACGGGAACCGTTACTTCCGGAGCGACCGGGTCCGTCTTCACCAGCGCGCCTTTCTGACCGCCGCCACATCCCGCCAAAAACGCGAGGCAAACTACTACCCCCACGAGCCAGGATATCATAGAGACTCCTCTCACTTAGTGGTCCTGGTTTGCCATTGTACAGGTCTGAATATAGTGCGCATCCTCCCCCTGAGGTGGGCCGATAGACCTGGGATTTTTATCCTATAGCAACATTTTCCCGGCTTGGCAAGGGAAAAATCCAGTCTGCACCCGTTTTTCCCGGGTTCGCCGTCTTTAAAACCGCCGGAGCGGTGCTTATGCTAGAATCTGTAAGGAGGAATTCATGGCAAATCTCATCTACTTGGCAAATCTGGAACTCGTCGCGGCCCTGGCAGCCTGGGCCATCGGCCTGTGGGGAATAATTAGCGGCCAGGCGGCGATCCTCTCGTATCTTTATTTCTTCGCGTGGTACCCTTATATCCTTTTCCTGGATGGCCTGCTGGTTCGTCTCAAGGGTAAATCATGGCTCCTGGAGCGCCCTCGGGATTTCTTAAAGATGTTTTTCTGGTCCACCACCGTCTGGCTGGTGTTTGAAGCGCTCAACCTGGTTTTGAAAAACTGGGGATATGTCGATGTGATGCCTGTCGGGTGGGTGCGCTGGAGCGGCTACGTTCTGGCGTTTGCCACGGTGCTGCCTGGGGTGCTGCTGACCGCTGCAGTAATCGACGCCCTGGGAGTCTTTCAGAACGTCAAAGGCCGCGCCTTCAACCTGGGGACCTGGCAGCCGGCCTCCCTGATGGTGGGGGTGGCGCTGTTAGTGTTCCCCCTGGGGTGGCCTTACTACAACTTCCCGCTGATCTGGGGGGCGTTTTTCTTTCTGTTGGACCCGTTCTGCGAGCTTATGGGCGGACCTTCTCTCATCGCCCGCTTTGCCGCGGGGGAACGGCGACAGCACCTGAATCTGCTGGCCGCGGGGTTGGTTTGCGGGGTGTGGTGGGAATCCTGGAATTGGTTCGCCGTCAGTAAGTGGGTCTATACCTTGCCGGTGCTCAACTGCTTCAAGGTCTTCGAGATGCCGCTGCTGGGTTACCTGGGGTTTGCTCCTTTTGCCCTGGAGTGCGCGGTCATGTATAATTTTCTCAAGGCGTTGGATGAGCGCGTGTTGACCACCTCGAAGCGGCAGCGCAACGCTTGGCTGGCGCAGGTGGTTTTCTGGCTGGTGATGTTTGCGGCTATCGATGCGCGGACGGTGATGTCGTTTCAGTGAGCGGGGCGCAGTGCCACGTCCTGCGCGCCATTTCGGTAAGCAGCACCCAGATGGCAGGCACTGCCCGCCCTACCCTGCTCAACCCGCTTCTACTGACCCCTGCTTCTCAGTCCTTCTGCTCGTCATCGTCATCAAACGTCTTGATTTTTTCCGACTTTTTGACGCCATGGGCCAACTTGGTGGCCTTGACCGGGAGCGGCTCCTGGTAGCCGTTGTAGCGTTTCACCATCTCCAAATACTTCAGGGCATCGCAGTTGACCTGCTGGTATTGCTGAAAAACCTTGCCGCCGCCCAGGAAGCTGTGAATCATGTGCTTCTGGAACTCCACGAACCCCAGGGAGGCCTTGAACGCGATGTCGTGGCTCATGAAGTTGGGGGCCTTCATGGCCTTGGCCTCCACGGCCACGGGGTCATTGGTAAATTCAAAGGAGTGGTAGAGACCCATGAGATGCCCCAGTTCGTGGATCATCAGGTTGCCCAGCCAGTGCCGGTTCAGGCTGGCATCTTTGGGGTCGGCGGAGAATTCCGCCTTCTGGAAGCGCGTGAAGGAGATGTGGATGGTGGATAAATTCAGGTGGGCAAAGGCGCACTTATCCAGACAGACCTGGCGGAAGCGCAACTGAAACGGTGGCGCCACGTCGAAGGCATGGAAGCTCTGAGATAGCCACCGCTTGTCCGTCAGCAGCTCGATGCGCAGGCGTTTGGCCGGGGCCAGGGGCCCAGGGGCGCCGGACACCCCCACCAGATTCACTCCCATCCTGGCATAGAAGCGCTGCACCTGCTCCCAGACTTGGGCCAACATGCGGCGGCAGTCGGCCAACTCCGGCTCAGGGGAGACGTAAAGCTCCACGGTTACGGTCTTGGGGGAGAGGTCCACCGGCCCCAAATCAGCCAGGGAGAACAGGGCCGCTTCCTGCCGGGAGTCGAGGTTGGCTGCCTGGACCTCCTCCCCCAATAGGCCCCCGGCCAGCGCCCACACCAGGAGCGCAGTCCCGAATATCCGCCCTCGGGAAAATTTCATCCTTTTTTCCTTGCTTCCTGTGGTTATTTTTATAAACTTAAAAAGTTTAAGGAGGATGCGTCATGTCCTATATGTGCGATATCTGCGGCAAGCGCCCCGAAGTGGGCCACAACGTCAGCCATGCCAATAACCACACCAAACGCCGCTGGAAACCCAATCTGCGCAAGGTCCGGGCCTTGAGCAACGGCTCCGTCCGTTATATCCAGGTCTGCACCCGCTGTTTACGTTCCGGCAAGGTGGTCAAGCCTGCTTGAGGCGCCTGGTTGCTGCCAACTTCCTTAGCCTCTCCTGGCCGGGGAAAAAGGGGAAAAGGCGCAGGGGCGAACAGGGATAAACGAGATAGCCACCCTTTTCGCCTTTTCGCCCCGCAGTTAGCCCATCATTCTCCGCACGGAAATCACTTCTTTTAAGCGTTTAAGAGAGCCAAAGACCTTTTCCAGGTGTACCTGGTCCGCCACTTGAATGGTGAACTGGGCGATGCCTTTATTTTCCGCAGTGGTCTCCACTGAGGCCTTGGTGACGTTGACGTCCGCGGCCTTCAGGGCACTGGTGATATCGGCCAGGAGCCCGGGCTTATCCACCGTAACCACCTGGATTTTAACGGGATAGAGCTTCTGGGACCCGCCGCCACCATCCCATTCCGCCGGGATGTGGCGGAAGGTCTCGGTGCTGGCCAGGTAGGGACAGTCGGCCCGATGGATGGTCACCCCTTTTCCCCGGGTGATGTAGCCCATGAGGGGGTCGCCGGGGATGGGCTGACAGCAGTTGGCCAGCCGCACCAAAAGATCGTCCAGGTCTTTGATCTTCAGCCCGGCGGGTTCTTCCTTGCCCCGTCGCACCGGCAGTTCGGAGACCGCCTGTTCTTCTGCCGCGGGCGCGGTTAACCGGCCCAGCCGGTTGGTCACCTGCCCCGGGGAGACCTTACCGTGGCCGATGGCAGCCAACAGATCATCCACCGCCACGAAGGATAATTCCTGAACCACCTTTTTCAGGTCATCCCCGTCCTTGATCAGCTTCTGGAGGCTGGTTCCG
Organism: Desulfobacca acetoxidans; assembly: GCA_022736495.1. The sequence continues at coordinate 26,239 of DZCR01000013.1, read as the reverse complement.
GCCTTGCGCAGTTCCCGCTCCAGCAACTCCTTCCCCAGGGTGATGGACTGCTCCCTTTCCGCCACCTTGAGCCACTGCCGGATCTTGTGGCGGGCCTTGGTGGTTTTGACGAACTGCAGCCAATCCCGGCTGGGATGGTGATGGGGCGAGGTAATGATCTCCACCGTGTCGCCGTTCACGAGTTCCGTGCGCAAAGGGACCATGCGGCCGTTCACCTTGGCGCCGGAGCAGCGATCGCCCACCTGAGAATGGATGGCATAGGCAAAATCCACCGGGGTGGCGCCCCGGGGTAACTCTTTGACTTCGCCGTCGGGAGTAAAGACGTAAACCTCATCCGGGTAGAGTTCCAGGCGAACCCCTTCCAACAACTCCCGGGGGTTCTTCAAGTCCTTCTGGAGGTCCACCATCTGCTTGAGCCAGGTGAAACGCTGGGCCTCTTTTTCGTGGAAGGCCCGCCGCTCTTTGTAGCTCCAGTGGGCCGCAATCCCTTCTTCGGCCACCCGGTGCATCTCCCGGGTGCGAATCTGGATTTCCAGGCGCTCCCCGCCCTGGCCGATCACCGTAGTATGGATGGACTGGTACATGTTGGCTTTGGGCATGCCGATGTAGTCTTTGAGCCGCCCCGGCACCGGCCGGAAAATGGCGTGAATGACCCCCAGGGTTTCGTAGCAGTCATGGACCGTTTCCACGACGATGCGAAAGGCCAGGAGGTCGTAGAGTTCGTCCAGGGTGATTTGTTGCGCCTGGAGTTTGCGGTAGATGCTGTAGAAATTTTTAACCCGGCCGCTCACCTCGCCTGTGATCTGGTGCTCGGTCAGTTTGTCCCTGAGAAACTGGCACATCTCCTGGTTGTATTTTTCCAGAACCCCCTTCTTGCGAAACAAACCTTCCTGAATCTGCTGATAGGCCTCGGGCTCCAGATAAAAAAAGGACAGGTCTTCCAGTTCAGCCTTGAGGCGGAACATGCCCAGGCGGCCGGCCAGGGGGGCGTAGATCTCCAGGGTCTCCCGGGCGATGCGTTTTTGCTTGGCGGGCTCCATGAACCCTAAAGTCCGCATGTTGTGCACGCGGTCCGCCAGCTTCACCAGCAGGACTCGGATGTCGTGGGACATGGAGAGGATCATTTTGCGGATATATTCCGCCTGCTGGGTCTGCTTGTCGCCAAAGACCAACTGGCCGATCTTGGTGACCCCGTTCACGACATCGGCAACTTCTTCGCCGAAGTATTCTTCCACATCATCCAGGGTGGCGGCGGAGTCCTCGACGGCGTCGTGCAGCAGGCCGGAAGAGACGGTAACGGGCCCCATGCCCATCTTGGCCAAAAGATAGGCCACTTCCAGAGGATGGCTCAGGTAGGGCTCGCCGCTCAGGCGCAACTGGCCCTCGTGGGCCTTGGCGGAAAAGATGTAGGCCTTCTCGATGAGGTCGGTATCCGACTCGGGGTGATTCTTCTGCACCTCCTCCACGATGTCCTGGAGGCGGATGATCCGGTTAGTCATGCAACTCCTGAGCGCTCTATCTTTCGGTAGCCGCAGGCGTTTGCCTGCGCGTTAAGGTCCCCCTTTCTTAAAGGGCGATTGAGGGGGACTTACGCCCTCGTTCCCAAGTTACACTTAAGAACGTCATTTTCCGGCCAAGCTCTGCTTGGGCAGCGCCCCGTAGAGAGAGTCTGCCCCCTGGCTTATAAAGCAGGTTATATTCCCCCTGCCCTCTCCTGAATACGCTTCCCCAAGTAATCCGGCAGCTCCTTCAAGGCGATAAATTTCGTCTCGCTGGAACCCCTTTCCTTGACCTCTGCCTGTCCTTTATCCATGGTCTTGGGTCCCACCACCACCCTGATGGGAATCCCCAGTAAATCGCAGTCCTTGAACTTCACCCCCGGGCGCTCGTCCCGGTCATCCAGCAACACTTCAATGCCGACCTCTTCCAGGTTTTTATGTAATGCAGAGGCGTATTCCCGGACCGCGCTATTTTTCAAGAAATCGATGGGCACCAGATCCACCTGGAACGGGGCCAGGGCCATGGGGAAGATAATGCCGTGGTCGTCGTGGCCCTGTTCGATGGCCGCGGCTACGATCCGGCTTACCCCGATGCCATAGCAGCCCATGTAAATATAGTGCTCCTGGCCGTCGTGGTCCAGGAAGGTGGCCTTCAAAGACTTGGAGTACTTCAGGCCCAGCTTGAAGATGTGCCCCACCTCGATACCCCGGAGGATAGTCAGCGCCCCCCGGCAACGGGGGCACGGGTCTTGGGCCGTTATCGAGCGCAAATCCGCCACCTCGGTGATCGTGAAGTCCCGGACCGGATGGACGTTCTTGAGATGGTAATTATCCCGGTTGGCTCCAGTGATCATAGTGGCCATCCGGGCCACCGCCTGGTCGGCGTAGATAGGCAGCGCGAGCTTCACCGGGCCGGCAAAACCCACTTCGGCCCCGGTCAACTCCTGGACCTTAATAATGCCCGCCAGGATTAACTCGGTCACCCCCAGGAGGTTTTTCACTTTGACTTCGTTGACTTCGTGGTCGCCCCGGATCAGGACCGCCACCGCCCCATTTTCCGTCTCATAGATCAAGGTCTTGACGATGTCCGCGGGCGTTACCTTGAGAAACGCCGCCACTTCCTCCACGGTGCGCACTTTAGGAGTATGGACCGCCTCTGGGGCAGCGCCCACCGGCGGCCCGGCCTCGCCCGCCTCCAGGGCCACCTCCGCCTTCTCCAGGTTGGCGGCGTACTCGCATTGTGTGCACGAGGCCAGCAGGTCTTCGCCTGTGTCGGCCAGGACCATGAATTCGTGGGAAAAACTGCCGCCGATGGGGCCGGAGTCGGCTTCCACCACCTTGAAGTTAAGCCCGCAGCGGCTAAAGATGCGATTGTAAGCGTCGTACATCTGCTGGTAGCAGGCTTCCGCCCCGGCTTCGTCCACGTCGAAACTGTAGGCGTCCTTCATGATGAACTCCCGCCCCCGGATCAGCCCGAAGCGGGGCCGGATTTCATCCCGAAACTTCACTTGGATCTGGTAAAGATTGAGGGGCAGTTGCCGGTAGGAATGGACTTCTTTGCGCACCAGGTCGGTGATGATTTCTTCGTGGGTGGGGCCGAAGCAATAATCCCGCTCATGGCGATCCATGAAGCGCAGCAATTCCTTGCCGTAGACGTCCCAGCGGCCGGATTCCTGCCACAACTCCGAGGGCTGCACCGCGGGCAGCAGGACTTCCTGAGCCCCGGCCCGGTTCATCTCCTCCCGGACGATGCGCTCCACTTTGCGGAGGACGCGCAATCCCAGGGGCAAATAATTATAAATCCCGGAGGCCAGTTTGCGGATCATGCCGGCCCTGAGCAGCAGCCGGTGTGAGACCGCTTCGGCTTCGGCCGGATTTTCTTTTAAAGTCGGAATCAACGTGCGGGAAAAGAGCATACCCCCCCCAAATGTATATATTTTATCATATTAATCTTACGATACGAACCATGTTCGCGACAAGCCCATTTACATTACGGAAACGGACAGGATTGCGCAATGGCTATTGCACATGCGGGGATGGGGTTGGACCGATTAAAATCGTCGGCTTATGAGAAAATTGTAGCAATCGAAGACAGGCAAAAAGGGAGGGCAGGCATTGCCCGCCGCCTTCTCTTATAGCCCGGTCCGCCCTACACTTCCTAAAAGCAGAAACCGAACACCTAAAATCTATTTCTCAGAGCTGGGCCGCGGGACGCAGCCTGCTGGCCCTGGGGCCTGCGGGACCAAGCTGCTCCCGGGACATCCGAAAAGCCGCTTCCATGAGGACTTCCAGGTTGACCACATCCTCCCGGTTATAGGCAAGGAGCAGATCCAGGGCGCCCTTGTCCCCCCGCTGGTAGCGCTCCCACAGGAGCACCGCCATGTAGCCGTCCATGCCGTTGACCTCATGGGGGCGGTGGATGCCGAACCGGGGCTCGATGCGCTTGAGTCCGCCCTTATACCCCAGGCGGGCCATGAGAAAACGCAGGTCCACATGCGCCGCGGGCAGGCGCAAGTCGGGGAAGTAGGCCTTCAGCACCGGCAGGTCGAACTGGGTGCCGTTGAAGGTGACCAGGAGATCGAATTCCGCCAGAACCTGGGGAAATTTTTGCAAGTTGTACCCCTGTACGAACTGGCGCATATTCTGGCCGTCGTAAAGGCCTACTACGGTTACCAGCAAACCCGGCCAGGCTTTGCCGTGGGTTTCGATGTCGAGATACGCGGTGCGGGGACGGAGGTGCTTAAAGAGGCGCCAGTGTTCCCCGGCCTGGAGCCGGGTGGCAAAATAGGCGGGGTCTTCCAGGTGGTCAAAAGACCCTTGGAGCTCGGATTTCAGCCAATCGAAGCGCGATTTGGCAAGGCCGCGGACGCGTTTGGCGGCCAAAAAATCCTCCCAGGTGGCCAGTCCCTGGCGCCAAAAATGACCTTCAAAACGGGGTCCCACCCCGGGCAGATGAATGAAAGTACGCTTTAACATGTGAATAATATATCACCGGCCCTGGTTTTTGTCACCCTGGCGACAGACAGCCTAAACAATTCCTGGACCGTTGGAAATATCTTCTCCTCGCTCCATCTTATTTTGTTTCGATGTGGAAGATCAGAATATGTCCGCCTCACCGAAAATTGCCTATTCTTCTTTCAATATTGCGGCCAGGCGGGGCTGAAGGGCTCGCCAGGCGGGGTAGGCTGCGGCGGCCAGACCAAGACCCACTACGAGGAAGAAGGTTTGGACGTAGATACCGGGGACCATGTGCAGCTGGATGGTCCAACCAAAGGCTTGCTTGTTGATCACGAAGATGAGCAAGAGCGCCAGCACCGAGCCGCACCCGGCCCCGAGCCCAAAGCTGAGGAAGCTGGCCAGGCCTGACTCCACCAGCACCATGCCCAAGATTTGCCGGCGGGAGGCGCCCAGGGCCTGGAGCAGGGCCAACTCCCGCTCCCGCTCCATGATGAGCACCAAAAAGGTGGTGATGATGCCGAAGACCGCCACCACCACTGCCACCCCTTCCAGGGCGTAGGTCAGGGCAAAGGTCTCGTCAAAGATGCGCAGGATGCCATCCCTGAGGTCCAGGTGAGACAGGGTCAGAAGACGATAGCGGTCGCCGTAGTGTTTCTGGAGCCGCGCCTGCACCTGGGGGACCTTGGCGGGGTCCTTGAGGTAGAGGCGCACTGCGTTCAGATGGGTGTCGTGCCAGAAGCGCCGGAATTGGGCAATATCCATCCAGACGCTGGACCCGTCGGTGCGGTAGTCGTAAAAAACCCCGGCGATGGTGAGTTCTTGCGGACCCGAAGGGGTAGGCAGGGTTATGACGCCGCCTTCGTGCAGCTGAAAGGCCTCAGCCAGCGGTTCCGAGATGACGACCGTCCCCCGTCTCCCGGTAGGAGAGGGTAGCAAACCCGTCAATCCCTCTCCCGCCCTCTCTAAAGGGGTTGTGGGAGGGGCTTGCCGCCCCTCGCCCCCTCCCCCAACCGTCCTCATGATCTCCGTCGTATCTCCCCGGCGGAACCAAAGGCCGCCGTGGCGGGCCAGGACGTCGAAGCTGCCGCCGATGACCAGAATATAACGGTCCTTAAAGGGGATGCGGACGCAGCGGTAGAGGTAGATATCCTTGATGTCCGGGTCCCGGCGCAAGTTTGGCAGGACCTCCGGCGGCAGGTACTGGTCATAGGCCGCGGTGGAAAAAACCGCAGGTCCGAAAAAGATATCCCCGCTGATGGCCCGGCTTATCCAGTCGTTCACGGTCTGCCGGAAGGAGCCGATCATCACCGTCACCGCGATGAGCATGCCCAGGGCGCAGGCCAGCGCGGCGATGGACACCGCGCTGCGGCTCAAGGACCCGGCCAGGTAGCGGCAACCCAAATCGCCGGCGGGACCCAAGATTTTTCGGAAAACCGGCTGCAGGCCCAGCCCCAAACTGCGGGCCGCCAGAGGAGTAAAGAGGGCGAAGGCCAGGAGAATGAGGAACGCCGCAGCAAATCCAGGCCAGGGGGGGCCAGCGCCCAATTTCCAGGAGGCCCCTGCCCCTGCCAGAACCAGGGCTACGACACCCCATCCGAAGATGATTCCCGCCCGGCTCTCGATTTTTTCCTCCAGCTCCTCCCGGTGCCACACGGCCCTGACCTGCGTCCGGGCCGCCTCCCGGGCCGGCAGCAAGGCCGCCGCCAGGGTGGCCGCAATGGCCAGTCCCCAGGCCTGGAGCAAGAGTCCGCCCCGGAGCCAGACCTCTTGGGCCACCACCGGCATATACAGGGAAGAAAGGTTCTGGGTCATCACCCCCAAGACTCCCCGGGCCAAACCGACCCCCAGGATGAGTCCCAGGAGGCCTCCCACCAGGCCGCTGGCCAGGCCTTCGGCCAGAAACAAGAGCAGCACCTGCCTCGGGGTCATGCCCAAGGTCCGCAAGAGACCGATTTCCCGGCGGCGGCGCACCACTGACAGGGTGACGGACTGGTAAATAAGGAACATGCCCACAAACAGGGCGATAGCGCTCAGCACCGCCAGATTGAGGCGATATGAGGCCACCAAACCCTCGGTGCGGCTGCCCTGGGCCGCAGGCCGCACCACTTCCGCACCGGGTGGCAGTGAGCCTTGCAGAGCTTTTTGGACATCAGCGGCAGGCCCGGCCCCGATCACGTCGATATAATCAAGGCCCCCAACCCGATCCAGGAGTTCCTGGGCCGGCCCCATATCCATGAGCAGCACCGCGCCGTCAAGGGGATAAAGGCCGCTTGGCGAGCTAAATATGCCGACTATGCGGAGATCATGCCGTCGGGGGCCTGCCATCACGGGGAGGGTATCGCCGGGTTTCACGCCCAAACGCGCCGCCAGGGGCCGGCTCACCAGGACCGCACCGGGGTGGGTGAAAAAATCGCTCCAGACCGTGTCGCTGAGACCATTCCCCTGAGAGAATTCGTAATCCCGGAAAGGCCGCTCGGAAAAAGGATCGATTCCCAGAAGCAGCACGGGGCCTTGCTTACGGCCGGTGAGTTCCAGGACGGATTCCACGGCGGGCGCTGCGGCCTGGACCGGCGGCAGATGCCGCACCTTGGCGAAGAGGGATTCGTCTAGGACGGCGCCGGGCGTCTGGATGCGCCACTGGGCTTTGCCGGACACCGCAGTGACCCCATTTTGAAAGCTCTGCAAGGCGCTGGCCGCAGCCAGGGAGATGCTGAGATAGACTGCGGTGCCCAGGGCTATACCCAGGATACCCAGGAAGGTGCGTCCCGGATACTGGGCCAGGTGGCTCAAAGAGATACGGAAAAGCCAGGGTTTCATGGCAGCAAACGGCCATCCTGCAGCCGCAACACCCGGTCGGCGGCCTGGCCAGCCTCCAGCGCATGGCTCACCAGGATGATGGTCTTTTGCCATTGACGGTGCAGATGGGAGAAGAGTTCCAGGATCTGGGCGGCGGTGACTGAATCCAGGTTCCCGGTGGGTTCGTCAGCCAGAATGACTGCGGGTTGATTAATCAGGGCCCGCGCAACGGCGGCCCGCTGCATCTCGCCCCCCGAGACCTGGTGCGGCTTGTGATCACGGCGAGAGCTTAAACCCACCTCCCCTAACCATCGGGCCGCTTCCTGTCGGGCCAAGTGATAAGCAGCCCCCTGGAGCACCCGGGGAAGGGCGACGTTTTCTTCCAGGGTTAAGAGTGGCAGCAGGTTGAAGGACTGGAATACCACCCCCACCCGGTCCCGCCGGAACCGGGTCAATTCTGGCTCTTTAAGATGCGCCAAGTCGCGGCCGTCCAGGAAAACCCGGCCGCCACTCGGGGATTCCAGGCCGCCGATGATGTGTAAAAGGGTGCTCTTGCCGCAACCGCTCTTGCCGGTGATAGCTACGAACTCCCCCGAGCCGATCAGTAAGTTAAGGTTGTGGAGGGCCTGAATCGCTTCAGGACCCCGGTGGTAAACCTTGCTCACCTCCTCTAACTTGATCACAAGAATCTCCGGGATTTCGCAGTATGTTCATTATACCTGCCGCTCCTCGAAAGTTAAAGTTCGACCGGCATTGTGTCGATATGATAATGAGGGTGGAGCAGGGACGTATACTAAGTGACAATGGTTCCTTTAACTTTATCCCCGGGGGGGGATTGTTATTTCTCAACTAAGTCCTGCCGAAGTGACGCGTTATGCCGGCCAAATGGCCCTGGATGGCTGGGGGCGGGAGGCCCAGGAACGCCTGAAATCCTGCCAGGTATTCATCGCCGGGGCCGGCGCCTTGGCGTCCGTCAACGCTCTTTATCTCCTGGCCGGAGGCATTGGCGCCATTCGGATAGTGGATGAATCTCGGGTGAGCCTCGCCGACCTGAACCACCAGGTGATCTTCCGGGAACGAGACCTGGGCAAGGCTAAAGCCACCGTGGCCGCTCACCGTCTCAAAGAGATCAATTCCTTTGTCATGGTAGAAAGCCATGTAAAGGAGCTTTCGGAACACAACGTCTTTCGCCTGGCGGCGGGCTGCAACCTGTTGATCGACGCCAGCAATAATCCCGAGACGGGTTCCCTCCTGAATCTGGTGGCAGCCAGAGGGCAGATACCCCTGGTGTATGCCTGGGTGTGGGAGCTGACCGGCTGGCTAACCACCTTGTGGCCAAGCCGTGGTCCTTGCTTGTCCTGTGCCTCAATGGAGACCCCTCCCAGCATCCGGCCTGGCCTTTTGGGTCCCTTGCCGGGCATCATAGGATCTCTGCAAGCCTTAGAGGTTCAGCGCATCCTGGGCGGGATGGGCCCGGCGCTCCTGGGCCGAGTTCTCACTTTTCAAGGTACCCATCTCAAGTTTACGGAAAAAACTATCCGCTCCAATCCACAATGCCAGGTCTGTTCCTCCTCTGCGCCTTGAACGTTTTGCGCATCTTACTATTTATCTCGCAAAATCTTCGGGAAGACTATTTCAAGGTTCTAACCTCAATTTTTTTCATAATGGGTGTGGCAATCGTACACCATAATTTTGTTAATTTTATCATTTATTTCAACATGATAATCAATAATAACCAACATCTCCCGGCAAGAATATTTCTTTAAAGTTTTCCCCCGGAATGCTCGAAAAGGAAAATAAATGGCTCACGGGTCCGATAACGAAGTTGAACCAGGAACCAAGAAACGCAACCTAGTGGGATTTTGGCAGCCGCGATAAAAAATCAGGAGGAACAAATAAGGGGCAGGCATCGAGGGCAGCAAAGAGAGATCATTTTAACGGCATCTTGCCGCCCCCCAGAGTTGGAACGCCCTTGAGAGTGAACATTACTCGTGAGGATACTGAGCATTGCTTTATGATCTGAGGTGCTTTTCCTCCAAGATCAGCCTGGAACTAATAGCCATTGATAGATGGGATTGTTTAAGCGCCTGCTCAAACGACAACCTGGTTCACAAATCTTATGACCTTCAAAAAGGAGAGATTATGGATCAAATAGGCATCACTCACAATTTAATGCTCACTATTGATCAAATTTCCCAGCTTACCGGGGTACGTAAATCCACACTCCGCTACTGGGAGAAATCCTTCGATAACTTTTTAAGACCAGCCCGTACTCAATCCAATCGGCGGGAGTATACTATGGAGGATCTGGACCGGGTTAAGGCCATCCAGCATTTATTGGATCAGGAACACCTGACGGCCTATGGTGTACGCATGCGCCTAAATGAGCTTTTTCCCTCGAGAGGAGAAGGGGGGCGCAAAGCCAAGAACAAGACCATCAAGAGAGGGCCAGCGTCCTCAAGGGCGGGGAATGATTCGTCCGTCTAACAGAAGGGACAAGTTGGTCCCATCGGGAGTGAAACCAAAAACCTCCTGCCAGACCCGAGGGCTTTCCATGCAGAGATAGAGGAACGCCCCCGGAGCGACTTGGGAGAGCCACTCCCGCATGCGGGCGTACATCTCGACCCGCAGGCTCTTGAAATAGCGGAGTTTACCATCGGGGGCCAGGACCATCTCTTGGGCGGCGATACGGCTCCGGGGGAAGCGCTGGAGAATCAGCTGGCGCATCGGCGGTAAAAATCGCAATCCTCCCAGACTGATCCACGCGATGGCTTGAGGAGGGACCACCGCAGCGATTGCTTCAACGGTTTGCCGGTATGTCCCCTCCCACCCTGGGAAATAGATCAGGGGATCAAAGTGAAAGGCTATCCGGAATCCGGCTGCTGCGGCCCGGCTTGCTCCTGTGAGGCGCATTTTCAGAGAAGCGGCAAACTGCTCTTCTGTGCGAATAATCTCTGGCGGATTGAGGGACCAGGCGAAAATGACCTGGGGATTGGGCCCCAAGGATAAAAGATGATCCAGATGAGGCCACTTGCTCTTAATTTCTAGAACTGCTTGCCGTTGGCCGTCAAATCGGGGAATCAGGCTCTCATTGAGCCCCATGAGGTCGTCCAGAGCCAGGCTGTCACCAAATTCTCCGGTGCCCAAACGCCAGAGCCGTCCAGGCCTTTCGGCCCACCGGGTTTCCAGTTCCTTGAACAAATCCTCGCTGTTGACGAAGATGGTGATGGCCGGTACATTGATATAACCCTGGAGCACGCAATACGTGCAGTCTATGGGGCAGTTGAGGGTGACCTGGAGTACTTGGTAGCCACAGCAGATATAATCCTTGGTCCCAGGACAGGGTCGCCAGAATGGGCCTTTTTGGACTGCCAGAAGCAGGGTGGTTTTGGCTTCTGGCAGCCACGAGGCCCGGTTGCGCACCGAAGCCTTGAGGACCTCCCGGTCTGGAATGACTTCCACAGGCACCCCGGACAGTCGCGCCAGAATCCGGCGGGTCATGGGATACCCCACGGCTTCCTTTTCCAATAAAATCCGCTTAATGCGTCGGGGCAACTTCATAAAAGTTTAGGGGCCAGGAGCGTGCGCCCCTGAGCCCCTCGTTCTTAGCTTTTTAGCAGGAGGAGTTCTCGCCCTCTTCTATCCTTAGAGTGACTTGGAACGACCCCCTGCACCCTTCTGCTCCTTGACGCTGGCATGCGCCGCGGCCATACGGGCAATGGGGATGCGCATGGGGGAACAAGATACGTAGTTCAGGCCGATGCGGTGGCAGAATTCCACGGCCTGAGGCTGGCCGCCGTGTTCCCCGCAGATGCCGATTTTCAGATCAGGCCGGGTTTCGCGGCCTGTCTTGACCGCATGTTGCATGAGCCAGCCAACCCCCAGTTCATCCAGGATCTCAAAGGGATTATGCCGCAGAATGCCCTCGGTATTGTAAATGGGCAGAAACTTGTTTTCTGCGTCTTCCCGGGAGAAGGAGAAGGTTCCCTGGGTGAGGTCGTTGGTGCCGAAAGAGAAGAACTCCGCGGTTTCCGCCAGCCTGGCGGCCCGGACGCAGGCCCGGGCAATTTCTACCATGGTGCCGAACTTGTATTTAATTTTTACGTTATAGCGCTTTTCCACTTCCTGGTGAATCTTCTTCACCCGCGGCTCCACCCATACCAGTTCCTGGCGGGTACAGACGTTGGGGATCATGATTTCCGGGCGCACGTCAATCTTTTCCCTCAAGGCAATGGCTGCAGCCTCAAATATCGCCTGGATCTGCATATCATAGATTTCCGGGAAGGAAATGCCGCAGCGCACCCCCCGGTTGCCCAGCATGGGGTTGTATTCCTGGAGCACCCGCACCCGGCGCAGCACCTTTTCTCTTTCTTTTAAGAGTTTCTGATCCAGGCCCTTGGCCTTAAACTCGCTCAGCTCCCGGGTTACCGTTTCGATGGAAGGCACGTGCTGGTGAAGCTCCGGACCAATCAAGCTAACGGTGCCAGGCAGTTGCTCCAGGGCGTTGATGATCTGGCTGAACTCTTTAAGGCGGCTAGTTTCATTGAGAAGCTCTTCGATGCTAGGGAGGAACTCATGCAGCGGCGGATCCAGCAGCCGGATGGTGACGGGCAGCCCTTCCATGGCCCGGAAGATCGCCACAAAATCCTCCCGCTGCATGGGCATGAGCTTATCGGCCCATTTTTTCCGCTCTTCTTGGGTGTCCGCCAGGATCAGGTTGCGCATCTGGGGCAGGCGGTCCCCTTCGTTGAACATGCGCTCGGTGCGGCAGAGGCCGATACCCTTGGCCCCATGATGCCTGGCTTTGGCGGCCATGTCCGGGGTATCGGCGTTGGCCCACACCTCAATTTTGGCCACCTTGTCGGCCCACTCCATCAGAGTGCCCAGGTCCTTGGGGAGTTCCGGGTCCAACATGGGCACCGTGCCCAGGAAAACCGCGCCATTGGTGCCGTCGAGGGTGACGATGTCCCCTTCCTTGATGACCACGCCCCCTACCCGGGCCTCTTTCAGGTCATAATTGATGTCCAGGCCTTCGGCCCCGGAGACGCAGGGTTTGCCCATGCCCCGGGCCACCACCGCGGCATGGGAGGTCTTGCCGCCCCGGCTGGTGAGGATGCCCTGGGCCGCAAAGAAGCCGTGAATGTCTTCCGGCTTGGTCTCGATGCGGGTGAGGATGATCTTTTCTCCTTCATTACCCATGCGTTCGGCCCGGTCGGCGTCGAAGACCACCTTGCCGATGGCCGCGCCAGGCGAGGCGGAGATGCCCACAGCCAGTGGCTCCTGCTTGAAGTCCGGGTCAATGCGGCGGTGGAGGAACTGTTCAAGCATGTCCGGCTCGATCCTGAGCAAGGCCTCCTCCTCGGTGATCAGACCTTCCTTGACCATATCCACCGAGGTCTTGACCAGAGCCCAGGCATTCATCTTGCCGTTCCGGGTCTGGAGCATGTAGAGCTTGCCCTGCTCGATGGTGAACTCGAAATCCTGGACTTCCCGGTAGTGCTTTTCCAGGGTGTTGTGCATCTTTTCCAGCTCTTTGTAAAGACCCGGCATATCGGTACCCAACTCTTTAAGGGGCCGGGGGGTGCGGATGCCCGCCACCACGTCTTCGCCCTGGGCGTTGATGAGATAATCACCATAAAGGACGTTCTTCCCGGTGCCCGGGTCCCGGGTGAAGCCCACGCCGGTGGCGCTATCGTTCCCCATGTTGCCGAAGACCATGGTGCAGATGTTCACCGCAGTGCCGTAAGCCAAGTCCGGGGTGATGTTGAACTGGCGGCGGTAGTCCACGGCCCGTTTACCCATCCAGGACTTGAAAACGCCTTCCATGGACAGAAAGAGCTGGGCCCAGGGGTCCTGGGGAAAGGGCTTGCCGGTAAGGTTCTTGATTACATCCTTAAATTTCTGCACCACCTCTGCCAGGGCCTCAGCGGAGAGCTCAGTGTCTACGTGGGCATGATACTTCTCTTTGACTTCTTCAAAAATCTTATCAAATTCAGCGTCCGGGATTCCCAGGCCGATCTTGCCGAAAAGCTGAAGGAAGCGCCGGTAGGCGTCCTGGACAAAGCGTTCATTTTTGGTAAGGGAGATCATGCCTTTGGCAGTTTCGTCATTTAGCCCCAGATTCAGGATGGTGTCCATCATCCCCGGCATGGATAGGGCGGAACCGGAACGCACCGACACTAATAAGGGCTTGGCAGGATCACCGAACCCCTTACCGGTCTTCTTCTCCAAAGCCTCCATGTACTCATGCACTTCATCCATAAGGCCTTCAGGAAATTTATCCCCCTTCTCCAAATATTCAATGTTGGCCTCAGTGGTGATGACGAACCCAGGAGGGACCGGCAGACCAATCTGGGTCATGGTGCACAGGCCGGCTCCCTTGCCTCCCAGAAGCTTTTTATTAGTCCCATCGCCTTCCTCGAAGGCATAGCAATAACGTTTTTTCGCTGCTTTGGCCATGTTACTTATCTCCTTATTCTTTAACTATTTTTCGGTTTCGTCCGTCTTCTTCCTGAACATGTTATTTTTTCTCAAGGTTAGCGTGAAAAATTTCAAAAAGCAATTTCCTAACTGCTTCAATTCCGGCCCTTTAATGGGGGCAGACCCAACCCCGGTCTTAGCAATCCGTCCAAGTCCTAGAATTATGGAAAATAGCAGGAACTTTCCTATAATGCAAGCCATGGATTACCATCTTTCCGTGAATGATGGCTTTGTTTGCCCAAAATGGGCTCTACCCCCCAAAAGACGGCCAGTTTGCGGACAAGGGCCCTCGCCATCCAGGGTATTTACTCACATTGTTGCGCCGTGGTCTCAAAGGGTGGCATCGGGAGACCTCATGAGGGCTCTTGTGCCTGCATTGCACTAAAACATGTTACCAGCGAAACTTAACTTTTAGGTAAGCGAGAATAGAAGAGGAACGAACTTTGAGGGCGTCGAAGCCAGACAGACAAACCTGAAGGGGGCTCTCAATCTCTCCACGTACGGATTGCCCGGCATCATCTGGTTCTGAGCGTCTGGCCGGTGCAGGGGGCCCCCACAAACGACCCTTTGGGAATTCGACCCAGCAGCTCACTCGGAGGTATTGAAAAAAGTCCGGGCATTTCTAAGTTTGCCGGGATAAGATCGACGGAAGGATGGGGGAAAGCCCTTACGAAAAATTCTCCCGCCCATCCCCCGTTTAAGGTGGGGGGCTTGGGCTTGCAACAGGGGGCAAGGTCACTTACGAAAAAACCCTGGTCCCCGTTCGCCAATTATTTTAAGAAATCCTTCTTCTCCCCCAGACCCTTTTCTATGGCGCGGTTATAAACCGCCAATCCCAAGGCCAGGTCCTGGATAACGAGGCCGGTGGAATCAAATACGGTGATCTCCTCCGGTGCCGAACGCCCGGACTTTTTTCCCGCCACAATGTCACCTAAACAGCCGTAGATCCCCTCCGGTGACAGCTCACCTTTGGCAAGAGGCACGTTGATTTCCCCGGAGTGGGATGCCTGGGCCCAATCGTCCACTACCACCTTGGCTTTGGTGAGGATGGCCGGGTCCAGTTCCTGTTTGCCGGCGGCATCCGCACCGATGGCATTGATATGAGTCCCTGCTGATACCCATTCTCGTTTGACCACTGGGGTCCGGCTGGGGGTAGTGGTGACCACGATATCCCGGTCCGTTATTGCCTCGGCTACCTCAGTCGCCGCCCGGGCTTTTACTCCGAAGATCATGCCGACCTCGTTTGCCAAGGCCTGGGAGTGTTCCCGGTGGCGATCAAATACCACGATATTCTGAATAGGCCGCACTTTCAAAACGGCCGCTATTTGGGTGCGTGCCTGGGCCCCGGCACCCACCACGCCTAAGCGGGTGGCGTCACTCCGGGCCAGATATTGGGTTGCCACCCCGCCCGCGGCCCCGGTGCGGTAGTCAGTGATATGCGTCCCATCTAGGTCGGCGAACTCCAAGCCCGTTTCCGGGTCATTTAGGAGGATCTTGGCCATTACCGTTGGCAAACCCTTGACCGGATTGCCCGGATGGACGTTGACCCACTTCAACCCGCAGATATGATTTTCAGGCAGGAAAATCTCTCCGTACATGGCCCGGAAATCCCCGTGAGCCAGGGTCAAATAGGCCTTGGGGGGCATGTTCACCCGGCCTTCGCCATAAGCCCGAAAGGCATCCCGAGCGGCGGCCAGCGCCAGATCTATGTCCAGGACCTGCATCACCTCAGAAGCAGTAAGGACCAGACTCATACGCAGCTCTCTTTCGAAACAAGATTTCGCAACCGTGGAAAAACCCCACGTCTTGGGGAAAATTAATCTGCCCCGAAGAGCGGGACTATCTGGAGACGGTCCACGTCCACCAGCCCAAGATCGGTAAGTTTCAAGGCCGGGATAACCGGCAATGCTAAAAAAGACAAGGCCATGAAGGGATCTGCTAAATTCCCCCCCAATCCCCGATAAGCTTCCTTGAGGGTACTATAGGCCGCCGCCACCCGTTCCAGGGGCTCGGGGCTCATCAGACCGGCGATGGGGAGCGCCAAGTCGGCAACTACCCGGCCGCCAACCACTACCGCCATTCCGCCCCCCAGGTCCACCAAATGGTGCACCGCCCTTAGCATGTCAGCCTCACTGACCCCCACCACGACGATATTGTGGGAATCGTGGGCCACCGAAGAGGCCAGGGCGCCCCGGCCTAATCCAAATCCCTGGACCAACCCCAGTCCCAGGTTCCCGGTGCCGTGATGTCGTTCCACCACCGCCAACTTTAAAATGTCCTGGGTCGGGTCCGTCGCCAACCGGCCTTCTCGGACGGGAGCCGGCAGGAGGCGCTTTTCGGTGAGCAGTTGACCGGGAATCAAGCCGATAACTTTGACCATACTCCCGGTGGCCGGCGGCGAAAAGGCTTCCAGGATCAGTTCCTTTACCTTCATCGACGAAACCGGGGCCAGCTTCTGAACGGTTTCCGGCCAGGCAATTAACCTTCCTTGATCTACTACCAGTTTGCCCTTTTTCAGAACCTTGTCAATGTGGAATTCTTGGAGATCTTGCACCACCACCAGATCGCCCAGCAGTCCTGGAGCCACGGCGCCACGGTCCCGGAGACGAAAATATTCCGCCGGGTTCAATGTTACCATTGTCACAGCAGCCAGGGGATCCAAGCCCCGCGATACCGCTTTTCGCAGGAGATGGTTAAGATGGCCGGTTCGGACCAAGTCCTCAGGATGGCTATCATCGGTGACTAACATGGTGCGACGGAGGCTGGCTGGAGTCACTGCCGGGAGGAGGTCGGACAGGTTCTTGGCCAGGCTGCCTTCCCGCACCATCAGGTAAAACCCCAATCTCAGCTTCTCTTGGGCCTCTGCCAAAACGGTGCATTCGTGGTCGGAGCCGATACCAGCCAGCCGGTAAGCGTTGAGAGCCTTCCAGGAAAGCAGCGGGGCATGGCCATCCATCGGGCCCTGGGGGAAGAGGGCGATTTTGGCCAGGAGGCCCGGATCTCCAGCCACCACGCCGGGGAAATTCATCATTTCTGCCAGCCCCAAAACTCGGGGATGGCGGAGGTATGGTTTTAGGTCCCGGGATTCCAAGCATGCCCCAGAGGTCTCCAGAGGAGTGGCAGGCACACAGGGGGGCAGCATGAAGAAGAAGTCCACCGGCAGGCCTGCACTACTGTTTAACAAATAATCCAGGCCCATCGTGCCCCAGACGTTGGCAATCTCGTGGGGGTCGGCCACCACAGTGGTGGTGCCAAGCGGCAACAAAACCCGAGCGAGTTCCCGGGGGGTGAGCATACTGCTCTCCAGATGGAGATGGCCATCAATGAGGCCGGGGAGAATGTAGCGATCGGTCACCGGCAACTTGGGTCCGGCATAATCCCCCAAACCCACGATGACCCCATCGCACAGGGCCACGTCGGTTTCCTGCCACTCCCCCGTATAGACATTGGCCACCCGGCCGCCGGTAAGCACCAGTTCAGCCGGCTCTTCGCCGCGAGAAACCCGCAGACGTCTTGGCAATTTCTCCATCCGCATCAAGAAACCCCAAAGATTATAAAAAATTGTTTGAGGGCAGTTTAAGGGAAAATAGCATTGAACGCAATGAAGATAGAGGATTACACAAAAATAAACTAGAATCAGTGAAATTAAATTCTAATCATATTTATTGTAGCAACGTATGTTGGGATGAGCTAGATTTAATCGTTGGCAATATTGCGGACAATTTCCAGTTTAAGCAGATCACCGGTAACTGCTCCATTCCTTTGTTTTAATGAGTCTTCTAAGCATAATGTCAAACTGCTGGTTCGCTCTAGGGATTCACTGGTATCTCCGTCCTGGCCTGCCACGATTTTTTGGGAAATGGTTCTATACATATTTATGTAAACCAATGGTTTTTTGATCTTTGCTTTTTTCAATACACCATTAGGGCCTTCGGCAGTATAATAAGTGAGATCTCTGATCCTTACCGTCGAAGTTTTTGATCTAATTTCAATAGTTTCACGGTAGCCTATCTGCATACTTCCATTTTGGGTAATCACCATATTAAAAGTTGATCCATTTTCGAGTTCTGCCCAGCAAATAATATCGCCATTATTAAATTGAATAGCATCACATAGTTTGAACGCTCCATAGTTATTTAAAAAGAGAAAATGGTCTATCCAGTGACATCCATTCGATATAATCTGGCTTCCGGAATTTGGCCAATTATACCAATGCAAGTTTGGGATCCTTGCCATATTTACTATACAGTAATATGATAAAGGTTCATTTTCTTTTAAACCAAGATCGCTCCTAATGAAATTGTTAAAATATAGATAACGTCTCGTATAGCCAACGAATAATCTCCCCTTACTCTGGTTCATAATTTTTAATAATTTATGCAGTTGCTCCCACGTCGTAACGGGAGGCTTTTCTATAGTAACATCCCAACCCTTTTGTAAGGCATATGTTCCTAAGGAGGCATGAGTATGGTGGTAACCAGCGATGCAAAGGACATCGAATTGCTCATTTGGTCTGGGGATTGGCGATGAATCGATATCAAATGGCAAGCGGTCTACCGGCCCAAATTGCATGGGGTCGATTTCGTGAACCTTGGCAACCCAGATGCCCTGATGCAGGTTGGGAATAATAATTGTCTTGGCATAATGGCCATAGCCAAAAATGATCGCCTGACGCCTTTTGTCTTGACGAAACGAAATGTTTTCATATTTTTCGGTCACGGGACTGGAAGATGTCGTTAGCTTCTGTCCCACAAGCATGTCTTGTCTGGAGATGATCTCTTCCACCTGGGAAAAGGCCTGCTTCACTGCTTGTTCGTCAAGTGTCTGGCCAGCGAAGGGCGAATAACCGGCAAGCTTTAGCAAACTGCCACTTTCTAGATATTGCCCAGTGTCAATATAAATAATCTCGTTTTCTTGGAAGTCCATGTTAACGAGCGCCGCTGGCAGGAGTTTTATCAGGGCTGGCTGGAGGACGACCCTCTGAACACATTGGGGATGGCAAGGGGCAATAAACAACACCCTCTGACCAAGGAGGTGCATTTGATCCGGGTCAGCCTCGCAGATATGCCCGATGCCACAAGCTAAAAATTTTTCATTTCTTAGTCGTTCTTTTAACCTTGACCTAGCCTTACGAATGACTGCTCTTATACCTAATTCCTTGATATAATTGAATAGCTTGGCATAATTCCATTCCGCTGTGTACAAACCTTCAATACGACTTAGGACAATATAGAGATCAACTGTAACTCTGTAGTGCCCGGGAGCCCGATAATAATCCAGGAACCTGTTATTCCATCCGCTCTTAGTAAAGACGTACATAAGTCACCAAGATCACAGAAATTTCCACTGCAGCTTTCTCACCCATATCATCCCCTCTGAAGCCTGTGCCCTTGTCTTCATTCTCTCGGAAGGGGCATATTTGTCGCTAAAAGCAATTCCAACACATAACTTTAGAGTTTCATAGGTTGAGCATGCCTCAGCGTGTATTCCCGATAAAGGTTAACTGAAAAAGTTATGCTTTTAAAGAGGAATCTTCAATCAAATTTTGCCCTCTGCGGGTGCGCCATTCAAGGTTTTGGTCTCCTCAACGTTTTAGAAGCATTCGGGCTTTGGCGGAGTCACTTCCAGGTCGAGGCCGCCAGATATTACTCAGGCCATAAAATTGTTCTCACTATCATCAACCGAAGCCCCCAAAAAATTAATTTGGGGTGCGCAGGATTGGGAACCATTAATTGACCTCAGTAATATGTTAATATTATGGAGGCTTCCTTTAAGGTGGCATTTTGGGAGCGAGACTCTTTTCCCGGCGCAGTTCAATTTCCAGTCAATCTTGATCTGTGTCTTCTCGCTAAGCTATGGCCAGCATACTGAAAATGGCTAACAACACCGAATGCTACCGACGGCACGCAGACGATAACCATCCAGGAAGACGCAAGAGACGATATTTCCCTCCCTGAAGGCCGATTTCCGACGATTTCAGAATTCTTGGGAGTATTCCCGGAGCTTATGTCTGAGGCGATACATCGCTTGTGTATGTAACTGAGAGATGCGGGATTCGGTATAGCCCAGGATCTGACCAATTTCCTTCATCGTAAGTTCTTCATAATAATATAACGATATTAATAATTTTTCTTTATCCGGCAGGGCTTCGATGGCCTCTACCATGATTTCCTGGAGTTCGGCAAAATGTACCGCCAATAAAGAGTCTCTGGCGTTATCGTCTTGGATAGCTTCCAGAAGTTCATGCTCCAGGTAATTTGCATGGCCACCCACGTTTTTCCTGCCTTCCTCCAGGGCTACCAGGGATACGGCTTTGGTTTCATCGAGGAGTTGGTGGAATTCAACCAACTCCAAACCAAGAACTTCAGCCACCTCTTCGGCCTCAGCCGGTCTTCCCAAATTTTTTTGCAATTGAACATAAGCGTTCTCGACGAGATGAGACTTTTTGCGCACGGATCGAGGAATCCAGTCCATACTCCGCAATTCATCCAGCATCGCTCCCTTAATCCGGAATTCGGCATAGGTTTTGAAGTTGATATTCTTTGCAGGATCGAACTTCTGGACTGCATCAATCAACCCAATGATGCCGGAACTAATCAGGTCTTCCAAGGAGATGTGGGAAGGCAGGCGCAAAGCCAGGCGGGAAGCGATAAACTTAATCAGCGGCGCATATTGCAGAACCATCTGCTCCTGCCAATCTGGATCTAATTTCTCGGCCCCATAGCCTGGGATATCTTCCATGTTCATCTGGACCAAAGATGGCGATTCCATGATTTCCCCGCTTTCGCGCACCTTCACTCTTTCAGAGGAGGCGACGCCAAAATAATTTGATATTGCCGTCAATCCCTGACGGCCGGGGTGAATTCCAAAGACGCTGGGCTAAAATAACGAAAGACTTACTGGCCGGAGCCTGGGGGTAGAGGGCCAGGACCGGCTGCTGTCTCATAACCGCCTGGGGCAGAGCTGGATCGTGAGGGATAAAACCGAAATAATCTAAAGAGATCTCTTGTCCCAGGAAGCGCTCCGTCACTTTGAGCAGGGTACGGTAGACCGACTCTGCCTCCTGGTTGTGGGCTAAACCGTTTACCAAAATCGTGAACCTTTTCTCGCTATATTGGGTTGCCAGGACTTTAATCAGGGCATAAGCGTCAGCAATGGACGGCGGCTGGTTATTGACCACGATGATACATTCATGAGCGACAATATTGAAAAACAGGACATTGGGAGAGATGCCGGCCCCCGTGTCGATGAGGACGACGTCGATATCTTCGGTGTAATGATCCATTTCGTTGAGCAGAAAGATCTTTTGGGAATCATCCAGCGCCGCCAGGTCGGGGATGCCGGAAGAGGCCGGCAGGATTTTGAGGCCGCCGGGGCCGTCAACAATGACCTCGGCGAGATCGCGTCGCAGGGACAGAATATCCTGGATAGTTAATTTCGGCGTCAGGCCCAGGAGAATATCCAGGTTGCCCAGTCCCAGGTCGGCATCGATCAGGAGTACTTTGAGTCCCTGCTGACCTAAGGCCAATCCGAGATTGACCACGATATTGGATTTGCCCACTCCGCCTTTGCCGGAGGTCACCGAAATCACCCTAAAGGGGCCGGACCTCATTGCTCTTTGGGGAGAGGTATTTTGCCGGGGTATTTGATTCGGTTTGTTCAAGAACGATTCCGGCCTGAGGTCTGATTCCATGCTCCCGGTTCCTCTGGATCAGGGGTCCGCATCCTGACAACCCCTCGGTCACTCTAAGCTTGCCTGTCGTTTGTTTCATTGAGCAATGATTGTGCCAACTTCAAAAGGCTTTGATTACTTCTCTAAATCATTAGGAAAAAGCTGTTCGCAGCCTTGCCTAGACGATTTTAGACCCGGAAGCTTTGATGGATAACATGGTTGAATTACATGATATTTCAATTCAGCCCTCTCTTTTCTGCCAGCAGTGACCAGCACTAAGAATCGGTTAAAACCTTGGGAAACGTAAGATAACCCCCGACGGAGGCTTGAAGATATATGTCAACTTTTTGACAGGGGAGGATTTTCATTGCCAAAAGTCGAAACCTGTGCTAAAAGAAACTGAATTAATCTATTAAGATAGGTATGTTACCCCTATGCCCCGCCCTGGGCAGCCCGACTTTTACCGGAGGCGGGCCCGGGCCGAAGGATATGTCGCCCGGGCCATTTACAAGCTCAAGGAGGTGGATGAAAAATACCACCTCTTTCAGGCGGGCCAACGGATTCTGGACCTAGGGTGTAGTCCGGGGTCATGGCTCCAATATATTGCCAGCCGCACCGGGCCCCGGGGCTTGGTGGTGGGGGTGGATGTAAATCCGCCGGGAATCGAAATAGCGCCACCCCTATGCTTCGTGCACGGGGAAGTCGCAAGTATAGACTTAGAGACCATTACGTCCATCAGTCCAGTGTTTGACGTGGTGGTCAGCGATATGGCCCCAAAGACCACGGGGATGCGGCAAGTGGATCAGCAACGTTCCCTGGAACTGGCTTTCCTGGCCTGGAAGTGGGCCGGCAAGTTACTCCGCACCGGAGGCCATTTTCTGGTCAAAGTATTTGAAGGGCCGGATACCGGAGCCCTGATGGCGGTTTTGCAGGCAAATTTCAGTAACTGCCGGCCGGTGAAGCCGGCCGGGTCCCGTCCTGCCAGCCGGGAAATTTATCTTTTGGGCCTCAAAAAACGGGGCGCCCCGGCGGGAGACAGTGCCCCACAATCAGCACCACGACTGCCTTAAACACATTGAGAAACAAAACCGTTTTCTGCAAAAGAAAAAGCAATATCAATTGGTTAAATAGCTTATTGGTTATATTACTCAGGCCATTTAATGGTTCCCATGCCAAAAGGCCACACAATGCATCTTCATAGATTTTGGTGCTCATGATGAGAACAATTTTGTGGCCTGAGTAATATCTGAGAGTAAGACCGCAATAAGTCAAGTAAGGAGCACGCCCAGATGTCTGGCCATTCCAAATGGAGTACTATTAAGCGAAAAAAAGGGGCTTTGGACGCCAAGCGGGGAAAACTTTTTGGGAAATTAGCCAAAGAGATCACCGTCTCGGCCCGCCTGGGGGGAGGTGATCCCACGGGAAACCCCCGCCTCAGAGCGGCTATTGCTGCCGCTCGAGCGGAAAACATGCCCAATGACAATATCGGCCGAGCCATCAAGCGCGGCTCCGGCGAAAGTGGCGGAGCTAATTATGAGGAGCTGACCCTGGAAGGGTATGGTCCGGCCGGGGTGGCCCTGATGGTGGAAAGCCTGACGGACAATAAGAACCGCACGGTGTCCGACGTACGTCATCTCATCACCAAATACGGCGGCAACCTGGGAGAGCCGGGCTGCGTCGCCTGGATGTTTGATAAGAAAGGGGCCATTGTTTTCGACCGGGAGGGCGTGGACGAAGAACAGCTTATGGAGGCTGCCCTGGAATGCGGCGCCGAAGACCTACAAAGCGACGAGAGCCAGTTCGAGGTGCTCACGGATCCTGTCAACTTCATCGAAGTCAAGGAAGCCTTAGAGGCCCAAGGGTATAAGCCCATCTTGGCGGAGGTGCAGCTGCGGCCCAAGACCACCGTCCTGATCGATGAAGAAAAAGCCGCCCAACAAGTGCTCAGGTTGGTGGAATTGTTGGAAGAACACGACGACGTCAACGATGTTTTCGCCAATTTTGATATCCCGGATAAGCTGCTTGAGGCCTTGATGTGAGCCCGGTCATCCTGGGGGTGGACCCCGGTTCCCGGCATACCGGCTTTGGGGTCGTTCGGGGAGAAGGGGATCAACTCCTCCACCTCGCCTCCGGCAGCATCAAAGCCGGTTCCCGGCCGCCGTTGGAATCGCGTCTCTGTCGGATTTTTGACGGCCTGTCAGAATTAGTTCACGAACATCGCCCCCAGGCCATCGCGGTAGAGGAGATCTTCCTGGCCACCAATGTCCATAGCGCCTTTACCCTGGGCCAGGTAAGGGGTGTGGTGCTGCTCTTGGCGGCCCGCATGGACGTGCCCATTTTTCATTATTCCCCCTTAGTGGTGAAAAAGGCGGTGGTGGGCTATGGCCAGGCCTCCAAGACTCAGGTGCAAATGATGATAAAGCAACTTTTAGGGGTTGAAGCAAAAAACGAGCATGCCGCCGACGCCTTGGCGGTGGGCCTGTGCCATTTCTTTCATAGCCGCTGGCCGGGCGCTACTCCATGATCGGTTATTTGGAAGGTGAACTCATGGAAAAGTCCCCGGGCCTCATCCTCGTGAAGGTGGGGGGCGTGGGCTATCAAATCGCCATTCCCTTGTCCACGTTTTATGCCTTGCCCGATTCGCCGGCACAGGTCTCTCTCCAGATTCACACCCGCCTGCAAGAGGATGCTTTGCAGCTTTATGGCTTTTGCACCCAGGAGGAAAAGGACGTCTTCCTGCAACTCCTGGGCATTCCCCGTGTCGGCGCCCGCACTGCGCTGAATATTTTAAGCGGCATCAATCCCGAAGATTTCGCCCAGGCCCTGTTGCAGGGCGACGACAAGCGCCTGGCCAGCATTCCGGGTATCGGCAAGAAATCCGCGGCCCGGATCGTACTGGAACTGAAAGATAAGCTGCCCCCGGCGCGGCGCCCGCGGCGCGCGTCTCCCAAGGAGACCCTGATGCAGGACGCGCTTTCGGCGCTACTCAACTTGGGCTATCCCAAAAACATGGCGGAAAAGGCGTTGGACGCGGCCCAGGCCCAGGGGGCGGGGACCCTGGAAGACTTACTGCGCCAGAGTCTGAAGATGCTGGCGAAATGAGGGTGAGGGGAGAGTTTTTTGGGGAAGGGGCTAAGGGGGGATGCCCCTACCCGCTCCCCCAAATCTCTTACATTATGGGAGGATTTGATGAGAATCGAAATCAAATATGGTTCTAGCCTTGGGAATCACCCGATTGATCTCAGTGTGGATGAACTTGATGAACTCCGAAATGCGGACGAGCTTTTGGTAATACAAAATCATCCAGCTATAAAAAGCCTGCACATAATGGGAAATGCAGATGAATTGGAACTCTTAGCAACTGCTCTATTGAATAAAGCGATAGAACTTCGTCGTCCCAGAGCTTAATGCTCTCGCAAAACAATTTCCTCTGATCCATGACTAACTGGGCCAAAATTTACCTCGGCGACAGCCGGCTGATGACGGAAGTGGACGATGCCGCCATCGACCTGGTGGTGACCTCCCCGCCTTACTGGCATATCAAAGATTACGGCGTCCCTGGCCAGATCGGCCACGGCCAGAGCCTGCACGCATATCTGAAGGACCTCTACCACACCTGGCAGGAGTGCTTCCGGGTGCTCCGGGAGGGGGCCCGGCTATGCATCAATATCGGCGATCAGTTCGCCCGGGCGTCGGTTTACGGGCGCTACAAGGTCATTCCCCTGCACGCCGAGTTCATCAATCAGTGCGAACAGATCGGGTTTGATTTCATGGGGGCCATTATTTGGCAGAAGAAGACCACCATGAATACCAGCGGCGGGGCCACCATCATGGGCTCCTACCCTTTTCCGCCCAACGGCATCGTGGAAATCGACTACGAGTTCATCCACATTTTCAAAAAACCGGGGCAGAGCAAGAAAGTCTCGAAAGAGATCAAGGCAGCCTCTGGCTTGAGCAAAGAGGAGTGGAAGGAATACTTCGCCGGGCACTGGTATTTCGGCGGGGTTCGCCAGGTGGGTCACGAGGCCATGTTTCCCGAGGAGCTGCCCCGGCGGCTGATTAAGATGTTTACCTTCCAGGGGGATGCAGTCTTGGACCCTTTTCTGGGCAGTGGCACCACCGCGAAGGCAGCCCTAAATTTGGCCCGGAATGCCGTGGGCTATGAAATCAATCCAGATTTTTTACAGGCAATGCCTCAAAAAATCGGCGGAGATAATCACTTACCCCTTTATAGCGAAATCCAAATAATTAAGCCCAACAAAAAAATTGAGGAACTGCCCCAAATCGATTATACTCCGGCAATTCGCGACGCCATGGTCCGGCCGGAAGTTTCGGGCCTACAGGCAAAGCTGGCCACGCTCCATAAGGTGACCGAGATTATTGATGAGCAGACGATCAGACTGGACAACGGTCAGAGGGTCAGGCTCCTGGGAGTCCGGATCGACCGGCAAGATGAGGCTATGGCGTATCTGCGGACGCGGATCCTGGGCAAACAGGTTTTTTTGAAAGAAAATTGCATCGTGGATAACGAGGTGGCTTCGGCTTATATTTATCTAAAAAATAAAATATTTATTAATGCTTATTTGATCAAGAGCGGCTTGGCTTCGCCTGATTTATCGGTCATGCATAAATTAAGAGAAAAGTTTGTTAAGTTAAAAATGCAAGTCGACGAATCTATCGGGTCACAGGACCATGGAACGGGGAGTTAGCTTGTAAAGAAACGCCTGAGAAACAAAATTAACTAATAAATACGCACCTTAATTTTGTCGATCATGGCTATTATTTTAAAGGTCAGCAATATTTTCAGTATTAACTTCATGTTTTAAGTACCATT
>DZCR01000135.1 GCA_022736495.1 Desulfobacca acetoxidans | reverse complement strand
TAAAAACATAATGGGTTTTTTTGACAAATTTTTTAAAAATGGAAGAAAAAATAAATCTGATTTTTCAATGACGCCAGAATTGGCTTTGAAAATTATTAATGTCTATGGTGCCGTTTTGGAAAAAGAATCTCCATGCCCAGGTTGTGTAGCTGATGCAAACAAATTACCATTCCCTAAAAAACAAATAAAGCAGGCTCTGATTATGGGCTTAAATTCTACAAACGATTCTTATATGAAACAAAATCTCAAAAATGGCTACATATTTTTAGCCGATTGGCAAGAAGGAGTTGGAAAAACCGATCAGGGGATAAACTTATTAGCAATGGATTTAAATGAAGATATTAAAGAATTGACACAAAAAATTCGCGAACAGTCTGAAAATTATAAAAAATGGGAGCCTCTTGTTGAAAAAGAACGTAAAGAATTGGAGCAAGAACTAAAAAAACTTAATTTGTGGTAAATAAGAGGTAATGGTGGGCAGTGCCCACCCCACATTTTTTCTTTGATCCGCGTGTATCGGCGTGCATCGGCGGTTAATTTTTAAACCGCTGATAAACGCAGATAAACGCAGATAGAATAAAGGGATTGTAAACATGGAATTGCTGAAATTTCTCCCCGTCTCCGGGGATCACCTGACTCCCCGGGAGACTGTGGCGGAGTTGGACAAATATATTGTGGGCCAGAAGGACGCTAAGCGCGCCGTGGCTATTGCCCTGCGCAACCGTTGGCGGCGCCAGCAAGTCCCCGAGGCCCTGCGGGACGAGATTGCGCCCAAGAACATCATCATGATCGGCCCCACCGGGGTGGGCAAGACCGAGATCGCCCGCAGATTGGCCAAACTGACCGCGTCCCCTTTCCTCAAGATCGAGGCCTCGAAATTCACCGAGGTCGGCTACGTGGGCCGGGATGTGGAATCCATGGTGCGGGACCTGATGGAGTTGGCCATTAACATGGTCAAGACCGCAGAGCGGGACAAGGTCCAGGCCAAGGCCGCCGAGGCGGTGGAAGAGCGCCTGCTGGATTTGCTGCTCCCCGGCTCGACCCCGAGCCAGACAGGCGAAGGTGAAGGCGACAGTGAAGGCGACGGCGACAGAACCCGGGAAAAGCTCAAGTCCATGCTCCGAGCCGGACGCCTGGAGGACCGGTTCGTGGAGCTGGAAGTCAGCCAGCGCACCACCCCGGTGGTAGAGATCTTCTCCGCCGCGGGCATCGAAGAAATGGATTTTAACTTCAAGGACATGCTGGGCAACCTCTTTCCCGGCAAGACCAAGCAGCGCAAGGTCAAGGTCTCGGAGGCCCGGGAATACCTGCTTCAGGAGGAAGCCTCCCGCCTCATCGACATGGACCGGGTGGTGGAAGAGGCCCGGCGCAAGGTGGAGCAAAACGGCATTATCTTTTTAGACGAGATCGACAAGATTGTGGGCCGGGCCGAGACCCGGGGGCCCGACGTCTCCCGGGAAGGGGTGCAGCGGGACCTGTTGCCCATCGTGGAGGGAACCACGGTCAACAGCAAATACGGCATGCTGCACACTGATCACATCCTGTTCATCGCCTCCGGGGCCTTCCACCTGTCCAAGCCCTCGGATTTGATCCCGGAGATGCAGGGCCGCTTCCCCATCCGGGTGGAACTCCAATCCCTGGGGGCCGAGGAATTTGAACGCATCCTGACGGAGCCGGAAAACGCCCTGATCAAGCAGTACCAGGCCCTGATGAACACGGAAGGCATTCGGCTCACGTTCACCCCTGAGGCCATCAAGGAGCTTGCCGCCCTGGCCACCCAGGTGAACGACCGCACCGAAAACATCGGGGCCCGGCGGCTGCATACGGTGATGGAGAAACTGCTGGAGGAGATTTCCTTTACGGCCCCGGACCTGGCGGCCCAGGAGATCACCATCACCGACGCCTACGTCCGGGAACGCCTGGCCGCGCTCATCGAAGACGAGGATTTGAGCCGGTATATTTTGTAAAGCGGGGGGAAAAGGGGAACGCACAATTCCACACGCTTTTCCCTTTTCACCCAGGGACATTCTTCATTAGGGAGATCGCCGAAATCCATGACGAATGAATGGATAAAAAAAGCGGAGGTATTACTTGAGGCCCTGCCCTACATGCGCCGTTTCCAGGGGCAGACCCTGGTGATCAAGTATGGCGGCGCCGCCATGACCGAGCCGGACCTGAAGGCCGCGTTCGCCCGGGACATGACGCTTTTGCAATATTTGGGCATCCACCCGGTGGTGGTGCACGGCGGCGGGCCCCAGATCGGCCAGGTCCTGGCCAAGATGAACATCCCCACCCGCTTTGTGGACGGCCTCCGGGTCACCGACGAGAGCACCATGGATGTGGTGGAGATGGTCCTGGCGGGCAAGGTCAATAAAGAGATCGTCAATCTGATCAACTCGGCCGGCGGCAACGCCGTGGGTTTGAGCGGCAAGGACGGCCGGCTGCTCTTGGCTAAAAAACTCCAGTACTACCGCCCCCGGGAAGACGAGCCTCCGGAGATCATCGACATCGGCCTGGTGGGCGAGGTGGTGGGGGTCAACAGCGCCCTGCTGCGCACCCTCCAGGATCATCACTTCATTCCGGTGGTGGCCCCGGTGGGGGTGGGGGAAGCCGGCGAGACCTATAACATCAACGCCGACCTGGTGGCCGGGGCGGTGGCCAGGGCCATGGGGGCGGTCAAGCTCATATTGCTTACCGATGTGGCCGGGGTTCTGGACGAAGGCGGCCACCTAGTTTCGTCGCTTAAGCGGGATGACGTCCTGGCCATGATGGAGGCGGGCACCATCAAGGGCGGCATGATCCCCAAGGTCAACTGCTGTTTAGAGGCGGTGGCCGGCGGTGTCGGCAAGGCCCATATTTTGGACGGCCGGGCCCTGCACGCAGTGCTGTTGGAAATCTTTACTGATACGGGAATTGGAACAGAAATTGTGGGGTAGTTAGCAGTAAAACACCTTGTAGCGTCTTACGCACCAAGAATAAAATAGGTTACTAAGGAGGGCGTTATGAAAAAATGCCCTTTTTGTGCAGAGGAAATAAAAGAAGAAGCTATATAGTGCAGGCATTGCGGGGAGTGGCTGACAAAAGAGGAAGGCATTGAGGATAAGGGAATTAAACAATATTTTAAAGGATGCTTTGGAGTTAGCTTTTAAAAAATTTTGGTATTATGGAAGAGTAAGGATTACTATTCAAAGAAAGGATTGGGGTAAAGGCAGTCTTGGACATTCAGCTTACTGTGAACCCATTCGTATTGCGATGCTAAGGGAGAAACTTATTGACGAAATACATATTTCTGGAGTAACTGAAGGTGGCTATAGTTTTAATAAAGATTCGCTGGCCGACCTACAAAGATTCATGGATAATAAGCAAATGACTGGGAAAATAAAAAAAGTTTTTAATAATTTAATGAAACAGATAAAATTAAAAATTGATGATTAATGGGCTAATTGATATTGGGTTAAATAAAATAAAACGATACGAAAGACAGTGTTATTAACTTCTCTTTAAATTTTGGCTAACTGCTATATCTACGCGATTTCAATAAAAATAACAGATACTTGATGTAGCTTTCATAGTTGGATTTAAAAGAATATAGGGCGACCCATTGGGTCGCCCTTACTTTTTTGGGATTGGGGTGGGGGTGTGGGGGAGGGGGAGGGGAAAGGGCTCTCGCCCTTTGCCCCTTCCCCAAAATCTCACCTACCACCCCATGGTCAGGTAGTCGTGGATGGAGTTGGAGGCCAGGCGGCCGGCGCCCATGGCCAAAATCACGGTAGCGGAGCCGGTGACGATATCGCCGCCGGCCCAGACTCTCGGTTTCATGGTCTTGCCGGTTTTGGGGTCGGCCACGATATAGCCCCATTTATTCAGGTCCAGGCCCGGCGTGCTCTTGGTGAGCAGGGGGTTGGAGCCGGAGCCGATGGCGATGACCGCGGTGTCGAGTTCCACGGTGTACTCGGAGCCCGGGATGGGCACCGGGCGGCGGCGGCCGGAGGCATCGGGCTCGCCCAGTTCCATCTTCAGGACTTCCACGCCGGTGAGGCGGCCGGTGGCCTCATCGCCCAGGAACGTCACCGGGTTGTTGAGCAGCAGGAACTCGACGCCCTCTTCCTCGGCGTGGTGGACTTCAGCGGTCCGGGCGGGCAATTCGGCCATGGAGCGGCGGTAGATGATATAAGAATGGTCGGCTCCCAGGCGCAGAGCAGTACGGGCACAGTCCATGGCCACGTTGCCGCCACCGAAGGTGGCCACGTTCTTGCCTTTGACAATGGGCGTGTCATAGGTGGGGAATTCGTAGGCCTTCATGAGGTTGGAGCGGGTGAGGTACTCGTTGGCCGAGTAGACCCCGATGTAGTGCTCCCCAGGGATTTTCAGAAACACGGGCAGGCCGGCGCCCACGCCCAGAAAGACGGCATCGAAGCGGGCCAGCAATTCGTCCACGCTCTCGGAGCGGCCGATGACCGAGTTGACCTCAATCGTGGCGCCCATGCGTTCCAGGAAATTACACTCCTGGGCCACGATGGCTTTGGGCAGACGGAATTCCGGGATGCCATAGAGCAACACCCCGCCAGGGCCGTGCAGGGCCTCAAAGATGGCGACTTCATGCCCCTTCTGGAGCAGGTCGCCGGCTACGGTCAGCCCCGCGGGACCGGCGCCCACCACCGCCACCTTCTTACCGGTGGGTTCGGGCTTGGGGGGCAGGATCTGCTTGCCATGCTCCCGCTGGTAGTCGGCCGCGAAGCGCTCCAGGTTGCCGATGGCCACCGGGGCATCTTTTTTGCCCAGGATGCACATGCCTTCGCACTGGACTTCCTGGGGACAGACCCGGCCGCATACCGCAGGCAGGGAGTTTTTCTCCCAGAGCTTGCGGATGGCGCCTTCAAAGTCGCCTTCCTTGATGCATTTGATAAAGGCCGGAATGTCGATTTCCACGGGGCAACCCTGCCGGCAACGGGGGTCTTTGCACTGGATGCAACGCTCGGCCTCTTGCATGGCCAGCTCAACGGTGTAACCGTAGGGCACTTCCTGAAAGTTGCGGCGCCGCTCGTTGGCGGGTTGCTCCGGCATCTTTTGCCGGGGGATTTTTTCTTTTTTAGGGGCTTTTTCTTCTTCCGACATTATCCTTCTCCTCCTGGCTTATGTGCCTTTACGGGTAATTTCTTAGCTGCAGCAGGAGCATTTCCCGCCGCCGTGGCATTCTTTGAACTGGTCGTAAGAGACCTTTTCCTCGATCATATAGGAGCGCAGACGCAGGTCCAGTTCGTCCCAATCGACCTCATGACCTTCGAACTCCGGCCCGTCCACGCAGGCGAACTTCATCTGATCTGCCACCTTCACCCGGCAGCAGCCGCACATCCCGGTGCCGTCCACCATGATGGGGTTGAGGCTCACCAGGGTTTTAACGCCAAATTCCTTCGTGACCTTGCAGCAGAACTTCATCATGGGCACGGGGCCGATGCACACGGCCAGTTTGATATCTTTATCCTTGGTCAGGGTTTCCCTGAGCTTGTCAGTAACGAAGCCTTTATGGCCGTAGGTGCCGTCATCGGTGCAGATCATGAGCTCATCGGAGGCGGCCTTCATCTTGTCTTCCAGGATGAGCAGGTCTTTGGAGCGGGCGCCGATGACGGAATAGACATAATTGCCCATCTGTTTCAGGCCCCGGGTGATGGGGTGCAGAACCGCGATGCCGGTGCCGCCGCCGACGCAGATCACTTTGCCCACTTTTTCCAGGTGGGTGGCCTGTCCCAAAGGACCGATGACATCCAGATAGGAGTCCCCGACCTTTAAGGTTTTGAAGAGAGCGGTGCTCTTGCCCACGACCATATAGATGATGTTGATCAGGCCCTTGGCCGGATCGGTGTCCGCCATGGTCAGGGGGATGCGTTCGCCCTTTTCGTTGGCGCGCAGGATGACGAACTGCCCCGGTTTGGCCTTAGTGGCGATCTTGGGTGCCTTGATCCAGTTGCTGATGATGGTGCCCTGGGCCAATTCTTGGCGTTCCACTATTTCGAACATATGAAACTCTCCTTAACTTCGCGAAAATTTATTTCACAATCCCCGTTTGTGTTATAGGATCGGGGTTTCCCGCCCCTACAGACAAGTGGTGAAAAATTTAGGGCCGCCGCCGAGGTCTTGCGGATCGGGGCCGATGAGGCCGCCGGGCCAGCCATCAAACTCAGGTGGGCTGCCGTCAGGCCCCGGCCGGCTCCAGTCTGAACCTGCCTTGGTCTCTTCAACATCGCATGATTATTACCATGACCAAGGGGAAGGACGCAAGTGATAAATATCACAAAAGCAGTTTTCGGTGCTAGAGGGAGGGATATGGGAACAAAACAAAAGTTTGGTTGCCTCAATTACAGGCTTCGATTGGGTTGTTAGTCTTTCATTGATTGCGCATGATGATTAGCCAGTTTTTCAGGAAATAACGATAGCCATATGTCCCAGGTTTCTACTCCCCTTACTGGGGGGGACGAGATACGGGGATCTCCTGGGATGGCCGGAAGGCTGGCGCCCCCATGCCCCCGGGTCCGCCCATACCTCCGCTGGGACCGCCCAGGCGTCCAGGCCCCGGCGAACCATCTTTGATTTTCCGGGCTTCCCGCACCAGGCCCATGAGGTAAATGATATAGCGGGCTTGTTGCACCGGGGTGAGCAGCGCCGTCTCCTCCTCATCCTTGCGCTGCTGCAGATTGAGCATTTCCAGTCTTTTGCGCTTCATGCTGGCGAGAATAGCCTTAATTTCCTGTTCCGGGGGAGCGGGCTGGCTCATGAGTTGCTGCAGGTGCTGGAAATCCGTCTTCATGCCCATGATCAACTGATGCCGCATCGGCTTATACTTCTGGTCTATGGCCAGCAGCTGGTTTACTGTCTTCTGGTCCGCTCCCACAGCCGGTCCCAACTGGTGCCGCTTGACTTCCATGAGCCGGTCTTGAAAGCCGCCGTTAGCAAATCCATGACCTGGCTGCCCCCAGGCCCAGCTT
This sequence comes from Desulfobacca acetoxidans, assembly GCA_022736495.1. The sequence continues at coordinate 1,943 of DZCR01000135.1, read as the reverse complement.
GCGCTGGCCAGGGTTAGCCCCAGGAGCACAAGGAATACTTTTCCAGGCATGACCCATCCTTTGCACGTTGATGCATTTTTTTGAGAAAGGTTTCCTTCTCTTGGTCAGTCATTCCCGCCAGTTCCGAATCCAGATCCCAACCGGAAATATCCACATCCTCCGCCGGGAGGGCCGCGCCTTCCTCCAGGGCAACAGGCATGAATTGTTCCACTTCTCCAACCCGTGTGGCGGCCAGCCCCGCCGGTGGCGCCGGCGCCCTCTGGGGAACTGCCGTCATCTCTGCGGGCGCTTCCCGTTTTACCAGGCCCCGGTTTGGGACCGGGCCGCCGGGACCGGTAAGCTGCGCCGCCACCCACAGCAGCAACACTGCCAGGACCGGCGCACCTAAAAGATACGGTAGCCTAAACCACCGGCGGTTGAACGGTGCCGGCGCCCTCTGACCCTGATACGCCGCCTGGGCCAACTTCAGGTGCATTTCCCGGGAGAAATCATCCCAAAATTCTGGTTCGGGATCTCCCAAGGGGGTCGCCTGAATGGCCGTGACCACCTCCCTGAGTTCCGCCAGTTCCTGGCGGCAGGCCGGGCATTGGGCCACATGGGCCTTAAGCCACCGCTTCCCCCACCGGGGGAGATCACCGTCGGGATACTCTGGGAGCCACCGTTGTAGAAGGGCGCATTGCCACTTCATGGTCATCCTCGCTCTGCATATATTTCTTTAAAGTCTTCAATGCCTGACAGTAATTGACTCGCGCAGCCCCGGCGGTCCCCCCCAGGACCTGGCTAATCTCCTGATAGGACAGTCCCTGCTCGATCTTCAGGGTGATCACCGCCCGCTGCTTGGCCGGGAGTTGCCCCATGGCCTCATAGAGTCGCCGGCGGTCGTCCTGGCTGACCACTTCCGCCTCCGGAGAGGCCCCGTCCCCGGCCAGATTTAACTCATCACAATCTAGCGGATCGCCAAATTTTTTGCGCCCTTTTAAAAAATTGTAACACTGATTGATGGCGATCCTAAAGAGCCAGGTGCGAAACTGCGCGTCCCGCCGAAAGCTCTTAATGTGGATAAAGGCCTGGAGAAAAGCTTGTTGCGCCAGGTCCCTGGCCTCTTCCGAGTCGGATACCATGCGGCACGCCAATCCATAAACTTCCCGCTGGTACTTCTTCACCAGTTCTTCGAAGGCCGGGAGATCTCCGTCCTGGGCCTGGGCCACGAGCTGATCATCAGTCATGGGGTCTTTCTCTGGCCTTCATTGATATAGACCCCACCGAGTTGGAATTGTTAAGAGTCTGTTTATCATTTTGATAAAATCGCGGTAAGTTAGAGTCAATCCCTTTTAGTAATTATCGCGGATCAGACGCCGGTACTCAACTTCTCTTTAGGCTGGAACTCATCCGCAGTCTCCCGCATTTCCTTTAACCCCGTAACCAGCGGGACTATCAACATCAACAGCCCAGGGTGGCCACCCCGCGCCAGCCCGCCAAACCATAGGCATAACCGCTCAGGGTGATGCCAACGGCGCCTCCCAGGTAGTAGGCCAGCACGTACAGGGAGTTGGCCTTGCCGCGGCTGGCGGTTAGTCTCCGGTTCAAGGAGCCCGCGGCCGAGGCGTGAATGGAGACTCGCCCCCACCAAGGCGCCAAGGGCCGGATAACCCAGTTTTTTCAGGGTAATCCGGCCCTTGGGCTCATATTGTCAATCTTTAAGCCTAGCGGAGGTCTTTAGGTCACCCCGTCAGTCAATGGGCTTGAATCTCGGCGCCGGGGGGTTCGGTTGCCACAAAGACCGCCTCCGGCGGCGGTGGCACTGCCTTGAACAAACTCTCCGGATCATCCAAAACCAGGGCCTTTTTCAAGACCTCGTCCATATGATCCACGGGCACCAACTCCACCGCCTTAAGAATCCGGGCCGGGATTTCTTTGATATCCTTTTCGTTATCCCGGGGGAT
>DZCR01000134.1:2093-8933 GCA_022736495.1 Desulfobacca acetoxidans | reverse complement strand
GGCTGTTGGCTCCCTCCCCTCCCCCGCCCGGGATCATGAATCCGGCTTTCGTTGAGGTCACGGGAGCAGTAGCGCATCCCGGGGTCTACTCCTTCCCGCAGCCGCCGACCCTGGGGGAGGTCTGGCAACGGGCCGGGGCGCCGGGAGAGGCGCCGGATAAGGACAAGGAAATCACCAGCGGCAGCCGGGTGGAGGTGACGCCAGAGGGTGGCTATCATCTGGCGGCCATGTCGGGGACGCAACTCCTGACCCTGGGGCTGGCCATCGATCTCAACCGTGGCAGTGCTGAGGATTTGGAGGCCCTACCGGGAATTGGCCCGGCCCTGGCAAAAAGGATTATTGATTATAGAAAGGCGCATGGGCCGTTTAAGAAGATTGACGACCTGGAGCAGGTCTCGGGTTTCGGTCCGAAGAAAGTGGAAAAAATTAAACCATTCTTGGTTGTTTCAAATATAAATGAAACCGCCGATGAACCCCGATGAACAGCGTATTTGCGTGCATCTGCGGTTATCGGCGGTTTATTAATTCACCATGCTAATCTTAGGCATCGAAACCTCTTGTGATGAGACCGCCGCGGCGGTGGTGGCGGACGGGCGCGTTGTGTTGTCTTCGGTGGTGGCCACCCAGTTCGAGCTGCACGCCCAATATGGCGGGGTGGTGCCGGAAATCGCCGCCCGGCGGCATCTGGAAAACATCCTGCCGGTGATCCAGGGGGCGTTAGATCAGGCTGGGGTGGGCCTGCAAGATCTGGACGGCCTGGCGGTGACCCAGAGGCCCGGCCTCATCGGCGCCCTGATCATCGGCATGGCCGCGGCCAAGGCCTTGTCCTTTACCTTAAAGAAGCCCCTCGTGGGGGTCCACCACCTACAGGCGCACATCATGGCGGCCTTTTTGACTGATAACCCGCCTGAGTTCCCCTTCGTGGCCCTGGTGGTCTCCGGCGGCCACACCAACCTCTACCGGGTGGACGGCTTTACGGAGATGACCCTGTTGGGCCGGAGCCGGGATGACGCTGCGGGTGAGGCCTTTGACAAGGTGGCCAAGCTCATGGAGTTGGGTTACCCGGGTGGAGTAAAAATCGAGGCCCTGGCCGAGTCCGGCAACCCCGGGGCCTTCCCTCTGCCCCGGCCCCGCATTCGGGAAGAACCTCTTACTTTCTCGTTTTCCGGTCTCAAGACTGCGGTGGCGCACCGATTGAAGCTGCACCCGGAAATTCTCGGGGATGAGACGGCCCGACGCGATCTGGCAGCCAGCTTCCAGGCGGCGGTGGTGGAGAGCCTCACCAGCCGGGCCGGGCTGGCCCTTACCGAAACAAGCTGCGCCCGTCTGGTGGTGTGCGGCGGGGTGGCCGCCAACGGGGCGCTGCGCCGGGCGCTGACCACCCAGGCCCAGGCCGAAGGCTTCGAGCTATGCCTGCCGCCCCTGGCGCTCTGCACCGACAACGCCGCCATGGTCGCGGCCCTGGGGTACCGGCGGCTGGCGGCCGGGGAGCGGTTGGACCTGGATGGCGACGTCTATTCCCGGGGATAACCACCTTATGATTGGTGTATGATTTTTATGGTGCGCGGGACGCACCCTACATCTGCACCGGCCCATTATCTTCATTAAGCCCGCTGAGGCCCCTGGGGCTATCCTGAAATATTAACCAAAAATATAGAAAGCACCGAGTTATTATAATAAAATGATAAGAATTTACTCATGGCTCGGGGGATAAACGCGGGCTCGTGCGGCCCCGTCCCGGCACACCATATGGCTCACTGAGGAGAACGTGGACCAACAACCCTTGGGTGAACGGCTGGCCCTGCTGACGGACCTCTACCAGTTGACCATGGCAGCCTGCTATTTCGACCAGGATATGCGGGGCGAGGCCACCTTCAGCCTATTCATCCGCAAATATCCGGCCCAGCGGGGCTACTTTGTGGCCGCCGGGCTGGCTGAGGCCTTGCAGTACCTGGAAACCCTGCGGTTCACCTCAGAAGACCTGGCTTATCTCGCCTCCACCGGCCGCTTTCAGAGCCGCTTCCTTGACTACCTGAAGGGGTTGCGTTTCACCGGCGAGGTCCGGGCTTTGCCCGAAGGCAGCATCTTTTTTACCGATGAACCTATCCTGGAGGTAAGCGCGCCCATCATGGAGGCCCAACTGGCGGAGACCTTTATCATCAACGCGGTCAGCCTCCAGACGATGATCGCCACCAAGGCCTCCCGAGTGGCCTACGCGGCCGGGGGCAGGCCGCTGGTGGACTTTTCCCTGAGGCGGACCCAAGGCAGTGACGCGGGCCTCAAAGTGGCCCGGGCCAGTTACCTGGCGGGATTTGCCGGCACCAGCAACGTCCTGGCGGGAAAAATCTACGGCATACCCATTTTCGGGACCATGGCCCATTCCTACGTTACCAGTTTCAATAGTGAAATAGAGGCGTTCCGGGTATTCGCCCGGAACTTCCCCGGGAGCACCACCCTCTTAATCGATACGTATGACAATATTTTCGGAGCGCACCACGCCGTGATCGTAGCCAAAGAGATGGAGGCCAAGGGCCAGCGCCTGGAGTTTGTGCGCCTGGATAGCGGCGACATGGCGGCCATCAGTCAGGAAGTGCGCCGCATCCTGGATGATAACGGCCTGGGCTATGTGCGCATCCTGGCCAGCGGCGGCTTTGATGAGGATAAAATCGCCCGGCTCTTGGCCGACGGGGCCCGGATTGACGCCTTTGCCGTGGGCACCAAGATGGGAGTGTCGGCAGACGCCCCCTATTTCGATATTGCTTATAAACTGGTGCGCTACGCCGAGCGGCCGGTGATGAAGCTGTCCAGCGGCAAGGTGACTTTAGTGGACAAAAAGCAGGTTTGGCGCACTTTCGACGCTCAAGGCAACATGCAGCGGGACGTCATCGCCCTGCGGGACGAAGCAGTTTCGGAAGGCAACCCGTTGCTTGAGCCCGTAATGGCGGGCGGCCGGATGGTCCGGCCGTTGCCGGCGCTACCGGCGAGCCGGGATTATTTCCAGGCCCAGTTTGCCCGGTTGCCCGCAACCTACAAGACCCTCCAGGATCCGGCCCGCTACCCGGTAAGCCTGAGCACTGGGCTTAAAAAGCTGCAAACCGGGGTGGAACAGGACATCCGGCTCCGGGAATTGGGAGAGAGTTAACTTCATGGGATTGACCGAATTTCTCTGTCACTATAATACGCTGCTTATCCATTATTTGGGATACGGCGGCATCTTCATACTCATGGCCATGGAGAGCATGATTTTTCCCATCCCCAGCGAGCTGGTCATGCCTTTTGCCGGGTTCCTAATCGTCACAGGGCAGTTCGATCCCGTGCCGGTGATCGTGGCCAGCAGCCTGGGGTCCATCGCGGGGTCCCTGTTGTCCTACGGTATGGGAACGTTAGGGGAGCCGGTGGTGCTGCGTTACGGCCGTTACCTGCTGCTCAATCGGCATCACCTGGAATGGACCGAATTATTCTTCTTCCGGCATGGCGGGAAGACGATTTTTATCTCCCGGTTTATCCCGGTGGTGCGCCATCTCATTTCCATTCCTGCGGGCCTGGCCCGCATGTCTTTGATTCCGTTTATTCTCTTTACGGTTGCGGGCGCCACCCTCTGGAACGGCTTTCTCACTTACCTGGGAATGCGGCTGAAAGAGAATTGGTGGATCATTCAACGATATACCCATATTTTGGACTATTTCGTGGTCGCGGGTCTCATCGGCGTGGTAGTCTATCTGGTGTGGAAACTAAAAAGGGCACGGCAGCCGGCATGAGCAGCGAGAAGGATGGCGCGGAAAATTTCTTGACTCCTGACCCGCTGATCCGGGGAAACGATTCAGCCTCTAAAGCCATCATCAACCCGACCCGTGAACCCTGGGACATGCCGGTTACGGATCGAGTGATTCTCACGTTCACCCTGCCGGACTACCGGTATCTCTGCCGCCTCATACAACCTGCGGAGCCGCCTCGTTATATTTACAATTGCGCCCTGCGGGAAGGACGCTGGGAAGACCAGACCATTACCCTCATGGCCCCGGCTTTAGGGGCGCCGTATGCGGTCATGGTGCTGGAGAAGCTCATTGCCCTGGGAGCCCAGATGGTCCTGGCCCTGGGATGGTGCGGCTCGCTGCAGCCGCATCTGGCCATTGGCGACTTGGTGCTGCCGAGCACGGCGGTGAGCACCGAAGGCACCTCCCGGCATTATCCTCTGAACGGCCAACCAATGGCCCCAGACCCGGGACTGTTCGGGGTACTGCGCGATCTCATGGACACAACGGAGGCCCGCTGGCGTGAAGGGGCGGTGTGGTCCACCGACGGCTTTTACCGGGAGACGGCGGGCCAGGTGCGGCACTATCAGGGTCAGGGAGTCCTGGGGGTGGATATGGAAATGGCCGCCTTGTTCACTGTGGGCCGATTCCGGCACGTGCCGGTAGCCGGTCTCTTGGTGGTTTCCGATGAGTTGGGCACCCTGCAATGGCAGCCGGGCTATCGTTCGGAGCGGTTTCGCCGGGCCCGGGATCAAGCCGCCCGCCTGGTGCTGGATGCGGCGACCCGATGGGACGGTGGCCATGCTTGAGGGAGCGCTCCTGGCCATAGACGTGGGCGGCGGCACCCAGGACATCTTCATTTGGGAACCGGGTCAAGCCGTGGAAAACGGCGTTAAGCTGGTCATGCCGGCGCCCACCCAGGTTCTGGGCCGGCGGATACGGCGTCACACCGGACAGGGGCAGCCCATATTCCTGAAAGGCCGGGTCATGGGCGGCGGCGCGGTGACCCAGGCGGTGCGCTACCATCTGGGCCACGCCCTGGCGGTGTATGCCACGCCGCAGGCGGCTTTTACCTTCAGCGACCGCCTGGAGACGCCGGTAGATTGGGGCGTGGTCCTCACCGAAACCGCGCCTCCCGGGACGGTTACTCTGAACCTGGGAGACGTGGATGTGGAGGCCCTGCGCCAGGTTCTGGCCGCCTTTGAGGTCCCTTTCCCTAAACACTTTGCGGTGGCCGTGCAGGACCATGGGTTTTTCCCCCAGGGCAGCAACCGGCGCTTTCGTTTCCAGTGCTGGGAAAATTTCCTGACCCAGGGAGGCAGGCTGGCAGACCTGGCCTACCGTCAGCCTCCCAGCCACTTTACCCGGATGGCCGCCATAGCCGGGGCGCTACCCGGGGTGCTGCTAATGGACACGTGCGCCGCGGGGGTCCGCGGGGCGCTCCTCGATCCCCAGGCTGCGGAACACCTGGATCGAGGGCTCACGGTGGTCAACGCGGGCAATGCCCACACTTTTGCGGCCTTGGTCCGGGGCAAGCGCTTGTGGGGTATTTACGAACATCATACCGGGCTTCTGAGTCCGGAGAAATTCTTTTCTCATCTGGAGCGCTTTCAACAAGGCACGCTGAGCAACAGCGAGATCTTTGAGGATCAGGGGCATGGCTGCGCCTATGCCCCTGACTTTGATCCCAGAGGCGAATTTGCCTTCACCGTCATCACTGGGCCCCGCCGGCGCCTGGCCCAAGGTTGGCCCGGGGTCATGGCGGCGCCGTTTGGGGATATGATGCTGTCCGGATGTTTCGGTCTGGTGGCGGCTTTTTTAGAACAGGAAGGTTATCCGGCTGATCTGGCAGATGGGTGACAAGGAACGCCATCGGTGGGACGTGAGGTTTCTCCTCACGACACGCTCAGCAGGAGATGAACCATATGGAGATTAAATTCTGGGGCACCAGGGGTTCAATTCCGGCTCCCGGCCCCCAAACCCTGGAGTTCGGCGGCAACACTACCTGCGTTGAAGTGGTTCTAGCTAACGGGCAACGAGTTGTGATTGACGGCGGCACCGGCCTGCGGCTCCTGGGTCAACATCTGATCGAGCATAATCTTTCCCGCCACTTTCACCTGCTCCTCACCCACGGTCACTGGGATCACCTGCTGGGTATTCCATTTTTTGAACCCATCTACCACGAATCCACCAAGGTGATCGTAGACGGCTGGCCCCCGGCCTTCCAGGCTATGACTCGGGTCTTCGACAGCCATATGGGGGACGGTTTTTTCCCGGTGGCCTTCGACCACCTCAAAGCCAAGATCGATTATCTCAATACCCTGGCCTACGGGACCCTGGACCTGGATGGAGTGCTCATTGACGCCATGCGCCTCAACCATCCTCAGGGAGGGTTGGCGTTTCGATTCCGGGAGGGCCGGCACACCATGGTATTCATCACCGATAACGAACTGGGCGCGGCTCGGGGGAAGCGCATCCCGGAATTTGTGGAATTCTGCCGGAAATGCGACCTGTTGATCCACGATACCCAGTATCTGCCCTCAGAAATTGGGCAGCGCCGGGGCTGGGGACATTCCACCTATGAAGAGGTGGTGTTTCTGGCTCAACAGGCAGAGGCGAAGAACCTTATTCTCACGCATCATGACCCCTGCCGCAGCGATGGGGGGGTAAAAGAGATCGTAGCTCTATCCCGGGAAATGGCAGCAAAACTGGACAAATTGCACTTTATCGACGCCGCCCGGGAAGGGTCTTGTTACCGGCTGCCGTAAAGGCGGTTTTCTATTTTCCGTTTTCGGTAGAATGAAAAGATATCCTGCTGTCATTCTGACAATACGATACAAAATAAAGGAACTCATATAATTATGGATTGGAAGGTCTTCTGGGTCACCTTTGGGACGATTTTCCTGGCGGAAATGGGGGACAAAACCCAGTTGGCGGCTATGACCATGGTCGCAGAGACCCGACTGCCCTTATCCGTCTTTTTGGGAGCCGGCGCGGCTTTGTGCATAGTTACGCTGTTAGGGGTAGTTCTGGGAGGTTTTATGGCCCATTGGCTGCCCGACGGCTTGCTAAAGAAAATTGCGGGAAC
>DZCR01000134.1:0-1993 GCA_022736495.1 Desulfobacca acetoxidans | reverse complement strand
ATAACCGAGCCGCAACCTTCTGGGCGGCCACAACCCAACCTGGTTCTCATCGGCTACCGGGCCACCGGCAAGACTGCCGTGGGGGCGCGGCTGGCTGAGATTCTGGGGCGTCCCTTGGTGGATTTTGATGAGGTGTTGGTTCAGGAGGCTGGGCGGCCAATTGCCGATATCGTGGCCCAGGACGGCTGGGCCGAGTTCCGGCGGCAGGAAAAAGCACTGGTGGCCCGCTTTCGCCATACCCAGGGGCAGGTGCTGGCCACCGGGGGCGGCGTGGTGTTGGACCCGGACAATGTCGAGGCCCTGAAGGAAAACGGCATCATCATCTGGCTGACCGCGGCCCCGGATACCATCCAGGCTCGCCTGGCTATAGACCAGCCCCGGGACGTCAATCGCCCCAGTCTTACCGGGAACGACACTATCGGGGAGGTGGCGGCAGTGCTGGAGGCTCGCTTGCCCTTATATCAGGGAGCGGCGCAGATTACGGTGGACACGACACACCGGGGGGTGGCCCAGGTGGTGGAACTGGTGCTGGCGGCCCTAAATGCAGAGGAGGGCGGAAACCTTGGCGGGTAACACCTTTGGACGTCTGTTGCGGGTGACGACTTGGGGAGAATCCCACGGTCCGGCCCTGGGAGCCGTCATTGACGGCTGCCCGCCCCGTTTGCCTCTCACGGTCACTGACATCGAAACGGAACTGGCCCGGCGCCGCCCTGGGGTACAGGCCCACGCCACCAGCCGCCGGGAACCCGATAAAGTGGAGATTCTGTCCGGGGTGTTCGAGGGCCTGACTACCGGCACGCCCATCAGCCTGATCATTTTCAACCGGGACGTTAAGAGCCAGGATTATGACGAACTCCGGGAGATCTTCCGGCCCGGTCACGGCGATTTTACCTATCAGGCCAAGTACGGCATCCGGGACCATCGGGGCGGGGGCCGGGCTTCGGCCCGGGAAACCGCAGCCCGGGTGGCCGCGGGCGCAGTGGCCCAAAAAGTGTTGGACCAAGACGGCATCCAGGTGCTGGCCTATACCCTGGAGTTAGGGGGGGTACGGGCCCAGAGAGTGGACGAGAACCGCATTTGGGATAACCCTTATGCCTGTCCCGACCCGGAGGCTGTGGCGGCCATGGAGGCCCGGGTTCAGGAAGTCAGGGCCCAAGGAGACTCTTTGGGCGGGGTGGTGCAGGCGTGCGTCAGAGGCTGCCCGCCGGGGTTGGGGGAGCCGGTCTTTGATAAACTGGACGCGGCTTTGGCCCAGGCGGTGATGTCCGTGGGAGCGGTCAAGGGGGTGGAAATCGGTGCGGGGTTTGCGGCGGCGCGGATGACAGGGTCGGAAAACAATGATTCCTTGATCCCGGGGGGCTTTGCGTCCAACCGGGCCGGAGGTATCCTGGCGGGTATCTCCAACGGCGATGAGATTGTGCTGACCGCCGCGGTGAAACCCATTTCCTCTATTGCCAGGGAGCAGCAAACCATCGATGCCGAAGGCCGCCCCCGAACCCTTAACGTCAAGGGGAGACACGACATCAGCGCTATTCCTCGCATCGTTCCCGTCATTGCCGCCATGGTGCGCCTCACCCTGGCGGACTTTCTCCTGCGCCAGAAGGCGGTCAGATGAAACCCAGGGTCGCAATCATCGGCGGCAACGGACAGATGGGCCGCTGGTTTAAGCGCTTCTTTGAAAGTCAGGGTATTGAGGTCCTGGTGGCGGACGTGAACACGCCGCAGACAGCGCCAGAGGTGGCCGCCCTGGCCGACGTGGTGATCCTGTCGGTGCCCATTCCCAAGGTAACGGATCTGGCCCGGGAAGTGGCTCCGTTTCTCAAGCCGGACGCAGCCCTGATGGATCTGACCTCCGTAAAACAAAGGCCCATGGCGGCCATGTTGACCTTGTTCACGAAAATCAGGCCGAGCAGCTGGGCGTTCAGGTCGCCGATCTTGCCCTTGCTGCGGTTCACGAGCAGGACTTTTTGGTTGTCCATGATTTCACGGAGGT
>DZCR01000133.1 GCA_022736495.1 Desulfobacca acetoxidans | reverse complement strand
ATTTATTTTTCGTAGGGGGCGGACCCATGTGTCCGCCCTGGCTCGATGGCGCACACGCAGGTGCGCCCCTACAAGACAGTGGTATATCTTACTTCTATGAACGCAACTTATATGATTACGCCGAGGCGCAGCCGCAACTATGGAGGGAAAACTCAAGAGGTGCGAAATTTTTAAAAAAAATGGTGGGCGCCGGGAAAACCAGCCTCGTCACAGTCCGGCGGCTGCCATGATATAGCCCTTTTGAATGGCGTACTTCACCAAATCCGCGGTTTTCTTGAGGTCCAATTTTCTCATGATATTGGCGCGGTGATGCTGGACCGTCCGGCTGCTGATAAAGAGGAGTTCGCCGATCTCCTTGCTGGATTTGCCTTCGGCGATGAGCTTGATGATTTCCCGTTCCCTGGTGGTGAGGGGTTCCTCGGGGGCGGTCAATTGCTCGCGGCCGGGCCGAAACTTATCCACAAAGATGTCGGCCATTTGACCGGAGAGCAGTGATGAGATGAAGGTGCCGCCCTTGCGCAGCGTCTCGATGGCCGAAATCAACTCACCGTCGGCGTCTTCCTTGAGTAAATATCCTTCTGCGCCTGCGGTCAAGGCATGGTACAGGTATTCCCGATCTTTGTGCATGGTCAGGATCAAAACCTTGATCCGGGGATCGACGCATTTGATCTCCCGAGTGGCCTCCAGGCCCCGGAGGTTGGGCATGGAGATATCCATGATGACCAGGTTGGGATCGAGCTCCCTCAGGAGTCGCAAGAGCTCTAAACCATCGCTGGCTTCCCCCACCACTTCCACATTGTTAATCCCTTGAATAATCCTGCGGACGCCCCGGCGAAACATCACGTGGTCATCGGCCAACAAGATCTTGAAAGAGCTCTGCATCGGGCGCCTCCGTTATTATCCTGCAATCGGCAAGGGGAGACAGAAATCCTTCTGGGTTCTGCTTTCTCTAAAAAGGAAACCCCTCTATCAACGGACGGTTGACTCATAGAGGTGACCGATGGGAATGATGCAGGTCACCGTGGTGCCGGCTCCGGTCTGGCTCCGGATTTCCAGAGTGCCGCCCAACATCCGGGCCCGTTCGTTCAGGGCGGCCAGACCCAGTCCCCGGCCGGTGAGCCGCCGGGCCGCGATCTGGGTCAGATCAAACCCCGCCCCGTTGTCCGCCACGACAATGGAGACCAACTCATCCTTTTTGCGCACCGCAATGGAGACCTGGCTGGCCCCGGCGTGCCTCGAGATGTTGGTCAAGCATTCCTGAAAGATGCGGTAGATGATGATCTGGGCGTCAGAGGTAAAGAGATGATCCAAGTCCTCCACTTCAAAGGAATGGGAGACCGTATAATGCTTGCTGACCCCATCAATCAAGTATTTCAGGGCCGATTGCAGGCCCAGATCTTCCAGGATGGCGGGGCTCAGATCCCGGGAAATGCGCCGGACATTGTCGATCACCCCATCCAGATATTCCAGCAATTCCCGGCACTCCATCTTTAGGTCCTGCTGAGAATCCTCCAAACCCCGTTCGATGGCCCGGACCTGGAGCTTCAAGACCGCCAGGCTCTGTCCCAGCTCATCGTGCAGCTCCATGGATATCCGCTTCCGTTCCTGTTCCTGGGCGGTGAGGAGCTGGGAGGTGAGGAAACGCAGTCGCTGCTCCGATTCCCACAGGGCTTCCTCGGCCCGCCGCCGCCGGGTAATGTCTATGCCCACCGCGCCGATGAGAATGGGTTGGCCGGCTTGGTCCAGAATGGGAAATTTATTGACCAGCCAGATATGGACGCCGTCATCCTGGGAAATCTCTTGGATGTTCTGGACCGGCTCCCCCCGGGTGATGACCCGCCGATCGCTCTCCGTAAAGTGAACGGCGTTCTGGACCGGCTCCGCCTCAGGGGTGGCCTCGCCCTTCCCGGCGTGAAGTTGGCGCGGCTGAACCCGCTTCCAGGTTTCATTGACATAGAGATACCGCCCCTGGACATCCTGCATAAAGGCGATGCCGGGGAGGTAGCGCATAAAGGAGGCGAAGCGGTTTTCGCTCTCCCGCAGGGCCTCTTCCACCTTTTGGCGTTCGGTGATGTCAAAGAAGACGCCGCTGATGTATTCCACCTGACCGTCCGGGCCACAGACGATTTGGCCCCGGTCCTGAACCCAGATAATCTCTCCGGTCTTGCGCTTGACCCGGTATTCCCGGATATAGGACTTGGAACCTCTCAGTCCTTCCAGGAAGGCCTGTTTAAATTTCGGTCTTTCCTCCGGGGGCAAGACGTCCGACCAGACCATTTTCCGGGAATCAAAGTCGCTCTTGGCATAGCCGGTAAGTTCTTCTACCTTCTCATCGACGAAATCCACCCCGCAATCCAGGTAGCCTTTATAGACTACGGCCGGGATGTTTTTGAGCAGGAGGCGGTATCGTTCCTCGCTGTCCCGCAGCGCGGCCCGAGTCTGGCGGCGCTCCTGGCGCTCTTCGGCCTCCCGCAGGGCCCGTTTGACGGCGGGGCCCAACCGGACGATGTGGTCTTTGAGAACATAATCGGTGGCCCCGCGCTTCAAGGATTCGATGGCCACTTCCTCACCCATAGCCCCGGAGACAAAGATAAAGGGCACATCAGGCAGTTTGGCCTGAGCCAGGGCCAGGGCTTCCAGGCCATCGAAACCCGGGAGGTGGAAATCCGATAGGATCACATCCAGCCTTTCTTCAGCCAGGCCAGTGAGAAATTGTTCCCGGTCAGTGACGCACCGGTGAGAAAAGTCGATTTTGGCTTGCCGCAGCTCATAGGTCATGAGCTCGGCATCGCTGGGCAGATCTTCCAGAATTAAAATGCGCAGGGACCGCATCGGGCTGCACTCCGAGTCTCTGTGCAAGTCAGCCGCTTCCATAGGAACCTGACCTAAGAAGTCTCAGTTGGGGACTTTGTTCAGGAGGAGCCAATAGAGTCCTAATTCCTCCACTACCTGAAAAAACTGTTCAAAATCAACCGGTTTGACCGTGTAGCTGTTGACTCCCAGGTCGTAGCTCCTGACAATATCCAGCTCTTCTTGGGAGGAGGTGAGGATGACCACCGGAATCGTCCGGGTTCGATCGTCGGCTTTGATCCTTTGCAACACCTCAAGTCCATTAACCCGGGGAAGTTTCAAATCCAGGAGAATGACCTTGGGACGCTCGGTCAGGTTCCGGCCGGTATACATCCCGTTGCCGAAGAGAAAGTCCAGGGCCTCCACCCCGTCCGCACAGGTTAATAATTTATGGGCCAGCCCCTTGCTTTGGAGGGCTCGATAGGTGAGTTCGGCGTCATAGGGGTTATCTTCCACCAACAAAATGTCAACTTCGTTTATTTCATAAGCGGTTTCCACGGCCTCTCTCCTTTTGATGCAGGGGCGGAAAGCCGCCGCCCTGAAATGTTGCCGGAGAGGTCACGGGGGTTCTGGATGGCTCCGGCTTTGGCTCACCGCCGTAGGGCGCTATTCCAGTACACCCCGAGACGCGTTCATAATGAACCATTTCAGGATATCTTAGCACATTTTTCTGTGCTTTTCAGTTTTTCACCGAGATCGGTATCAGCGCAACGCTTATAGTGCGGCAGCCACGGCTGCGGTGAGAAGGTTGGCGCATGACGACGCGCCGGGCCTTAAGAAGACCTGCCAGACCCAAAGCCGCCACTATTTATCGATAGCACAAATACTGTGATAATTATACTTTTTTCTTTAATTATAATAGCTTTTATCACGGCATTTTAGTTGCACAGACCGTCTTTTCGGCACCCGCAATGGCGTCTCCCTCGAATTTACATCCTCTGGTACGGAAGCAATTTGCTCCTTCGGATCAGGCAATCATTTTGTTATACTTTTAATGTCTAGAAGTGAATTCGGGAGGTTTCTTGGTCAGAAGGTATCGGTGCTGATGGCGATCTCAGAGACTCTGGCTCGCACCCGGCTGCAGGTCACCGGCGTAGTGCAAGGCGTCGGGTTCCGCCCTTTTATCTACCGGCTGGCGCGGCGGCATCATCTGGCCGGGTGGGTGTGCAACACATCCCAGTGCGTGGAAATCGAGATCGAAGGCCACCCCGAGTCGGTGGCCACTTTTATCGGTGAGCTGCAGCAAGAGGCCCCGGCCCTGGCCCGTATCGACGCAGTGGTCAGTCACGCCGCCCCGCCCAAGGGCAGCACCGGATTTACCATCCGGGAGAGTCGGCATCTGGTGGCCACCCAGGCCCTGATCCCTGCGGACGTGGCCACCTGCAAGGATTGCCTGGCCGACATCACCGACCCCCGCAACCGCCGCTACCAATATCCCTTTACCAATTGTACCAACTGCGGGCCCCGATTCACCATCATCCGGCAGGTGCCTTATGACCGGCCCCACACCACCATGGCGGTCTTTGATCTGTGCCCCCAATGCCGGGCGGAATATGAAAACCCCGAGGACCGGCGGTTTCATGCCGAACCCACCGCCTGCCCGGCGTGCGGCCCCCGGGTCTGGCTGGAGGAGGGCGGCCGGAGGCTGGAAGCGGGAGCCATCCCCGCCGCGGCGCGGCTGCTGAAGGAAGGCAGGATTGTGGCCGTCAAAGGGCTAGGGGGCTTTCACCTGGCCGCTGACGCCCGCAATGACTTTGCCGTACACACCCTGAGGGAGCGCAAGGGCCGGGTGGCCAAGCCGTTTGCTCTCATGGTGCGGGATATGACCGAGGCTCAGCGCCTGTGCCATATCAGCGAGGCGGAACGGGCGCGGCTGATCTCCCGGGAGCGGCCCATTATTCTGGCTCGCCGCTGGGACAAAAGCGGGATTTCGGCTCACGTGGCCCCGGGCCATAAGTACCTGGGGCTCATGCTGCCGTATACGCCTCTGCATTTTTTGCTTATGGAAAACGCTCCCGCCGCCCTGGTGATGACCAGCGGCAATTTGAGCGAAGAGCCCCTGGTCTACGATAATGATGAGGCCCGCAGCAAACTGCAGGACCTTACCGATGCCTTTCTCATGCACGACCGGGACATTCAGGTGCCCTGCGATGACTCCGTGATCCGTCCCGTGGCCGGCGGCGGCGCTATTTCCCTGCGGCGAGCCCGGGGCTTGGTCCCGGACCCCATCTATCTGCCCCTTGCTTCAGAACCCATTTTGGGGGTGGGGGCCGAACAGAAGAATACTTTCTGCGTGGCTACACAGGGGGTCGCGTTGCTCAGCCAGCACATCGGCGACCTGGATAGCGTGGAGACCTTCGATTACTACCAACGGGCCATTACACATTTTAAGGATTTATGCCGCCAGGACCCGGTGATCGTGGCGCACGATCTGCACCCGCAATATCTCAGCACCCGTTATGCCCAGGGCTTACCCGGGGTCCGGCTTATGGCGGTGCAGCACCATCACGCGCATATCGCCGCCTGCCTGGCGGAAAACCGCCGCACCGACCGCTGTATCGGGATCGCGCTGGACGGCACGGGCTATGGCCCCGACGGCACCGTCTGGGGCGGGGAACTTTTGGTAGCGGACCTGGCGGATTTTTCTCGGGCCGGTCATCTTGTAAGCGTGCGCCTGCCAGGCGGGGAGGCTGCCGTGCGCGATCCCGGGCGCATGGCTGCATCTTATCTGTATGCCCTTTATGGCGACGACTTTTTAAGTCAGGCCCGGCGGCTGGGAATAGCGTTCGCTCCCTTGGAAGCCCGCATTCTGCATCGCCAACTGGCCGAGGGGCTCAATTCTCCTCTGACCACCAGCGCCGGACGCCTCTTTGACGCGCTGGCCGGGGCACTTAATATCTGCCGCACCCGGACCTACGAAGGCCAACCCGCCATGGAGTTGGAGATGGCCGCCGCTGAAGACGAAGAGGGCTTCTACCCCGCAGCCATTGCGGCTCAAGGCGCTGCCCTGGTCCTCGATACCCTGGCCATTTTCGGCGCTGCGGTGGCAGACTTTCAGGCCGGCGTGGGCCCCGCCACCATCGCGGCCCGCTTCCATAATTCCCTGGTGCAGCTTTTAGCCGATGCCTGTGACCTGATTCGGGCACGGACCGGACTTGACCTGGCGGCCTTGTCCGGCGGGGTGATGCAAAACGCTCTGCTCTTGACCCGGCTGCACCGTACCCTGGAAGAACGCGGCTTTGAGGTGTTGACCCACAACCTGGCGCCGCCCAATGACGGTGGTATCGCCCTGGGCCAGGTGGCCGTGGCCGCGGCACGGCTGCAAAGAGAGGGTAAAAGGGAAAACGGTAAAAAGGAATGAAAATTGCCCTCCAGCATAAATTTTTCGCCTCATTGAGCCACAGGCGAAAGCACGCGCCTACACAGGCTGAAGAGCCTGTCCAGCCGGTTTTTTTACCTTTTTCCCTTTTACCCTTGTCTTTATAGCCGTCTTAAACTTTTTAAAATGAGAAAAATCTGTTAAACAGGAACTTATTATGTGTCTTGCCATTCCCATGCGACTCATTGAAATCGACGGGGCCGTTGCCGTGGCCGAAGTGGATGGGGTGACCCGCCAGGTGCGCCTGGATCTGCTCCCCGAGGCAACCCTGGGTGATTACGTGCTGATTCATGCCGGGCTGGCCATTGCCCGGGTGGATGCCGAGCATGCCGAAGAGACCCTGTCTCTGCTCAGGAATCTTGCCGATGAAGTTTATTGACGAGTTCAGGGATCAGGCCCTGGTCCAGGAACTGGCCCGGCGCCTGGCAGCCCTGTCAGAAGGCCCCGCCACCGTTATGGAGGTTTGCGGCACCCACACCATGGCCGCGGCCCGCTTTGGGCTTAAATCGCTCCTCCCCCCCGCAGTTAAGCTCATTTCCGGCCCCGGCTGCCCGGTGTGCGTCACCGCCCAGACCGATATCGACGCCTTCCTGGCCCTGGGGCAAGGCCCCGGCATCATCCTGGCTTCTTTCGGCGACATGCTCCGGGTCCCCGGCTCGCACACTTCCCTAGAAGGCCTGAGGGCTAACGGGGCCGACGTGCGGGTGGCCTACTCCCCCCTGGATGCGGTGGAGTTGGCCCGAGCCAACCCCGCGAAACATGTGATCTTCTTCGGGGTGGGCTTTGAGACCACCATGCCCGCCACCGCCCTGGCTATAAAAACCGCGGCGGCCTACGGGCTGGATAATTTCTCCGTCTGGTGCGTCCACAAGACCATGCCCGCGGCGCTTAAGGCGCTCTTGGCTAGCGGCGAGGTGCGGGTCTCCGGGCTGCTCTGCCCCGGCCACGTCACCACCATTATCGGGGCCGCAGCCTATGATTTTATTCCCGCCACCTTTAAACTGCCCTGCGCAGTTACCGGCTTTGAGCCCATCGACATGCTGCTGGGGATAGAGTCGATTTTGCGGCAACTGCGCCAGGGCCAGGCCATCGTGGACAACGTCTATACCCGGGCGGTTCAGGTTCCTGCTAATCCCCGGGCCCAGGCGCTGCTGGCCGAGGTGTTTGCTCCGGAAGACGCCCAGTGGCGGGGGTTGGGCATTATTCCCGGCAGCGGCGTCAGGATTCGCGAGCCTTACGCCCGCTTCGATGCCCGGGCCCGGTTCCCCCAGGTTTGGGAAAATCTTACGCCCCCGCCGCCCTCGGCCTGCCGCTGCGGCGAAGTCCTGCGGGGCGTGCTGCGCCCGGTGGAATGCCCCCTGTTCGCAGCCCGCTGCACCCCGGCCCAACCCCTGGGACCCTGCATGGTCTCCAACGAAGGGGCTTGCGCCGCGGCGTATCGGTATGAGAGGTAACTTGAGGGAAAAAAGGCATTGACGGAGTTGGGTATCACCCCTATCATAAACCCCAAGGACAAAACCTGAATTCTTCAGGTCTCCGTATGGATAAGCTCTTTAATTTTTTTAAAGAATTTATGCCCTTCCTGGAGCACTATCCTGCGTGGGCCAGATATCTGTTTGGGATTACTTTGCTGTTGGTGCTTTCTTCGCTCTTCTTGTTTATTATTCTCTACCCTTCCGCCTCAGCGAAAAAAAAAACCGAACAGACCGCAGCAGTAATTAACCTGGCGGTGTCATTATTGGACGACGCCCAGGCTCAGGCCTCCGACGTTTCCCTGGGATTTGAATGTCGAAGCGTCCTTAAACATGAACAGGATCGCAACCAAGTTACCGTGCGCCATAATCTTTCCCAAGATGGTGGCCAGATTGAACCGTTCAGTCCCTATCTCTCCCGACTCCTCCGGGGCGACCCCATCACCCCCCTGCTGGAGCCTTATCAAAGCTCTGTAGCCTGGTGTCCACCCAATTTAGACCTGCGAGTGGTCAATAACAGCGACAAATCAATCCTTGTACACACGGTGGTTTTTGAAGTAGAAAAAAGCTCCAGGGATTATGCTCCCTTGATTGTTATGGAAGCGGATGAGCTGTGGCGGAAAGCCTGCCATATTCTCCTGGTGAACGAAGGCTGGGGGAAGATCCAAAACTGTTCTTTGATGTTTAATCTATCACCCATCAAAAAAGACCAGGTAAGATGGGGCCATATTTGGCAATTATTAGATACGATCTCATTTCAAGGACCTTTCCGACACTCCGTGAATATCGCTGACTTTGAAACATCTACTTTTGTCAATCTCACTGCGGCTTTTATCAGTGAGGACGTAAAACTGGATGCCAAGCGAATTGCCCGGGAAGTAACCGAATATGATGGCCTTCCGGAACAGGACTACGTCCCTGCCCAAAAAGATCTGGGGAATTTTAGCTCCGGATCGGCCTTAGTTTATGGAGTATTGAAGTTTACGTCCTTTCCCGACACCCAAAATCAAACGGTGAAATTTGCCGCCATTGTCCATCTCAGTAACTCTGGTTTATCGGGAGCTGCAATGCCCTCCAGTTTTCAATACCACACGGCGTTTCAGGCTGAAAACCATAATTACCAAGTGTCCCTGCCGGTATCCCATAATCTCAAGCCGGGAGAAGCCGACCGCTTCAACATTCGTGTGGTGGCTCCCCAATCTTCCCTCCACAAATTCAGAGTCAGGTTGCTCTATAACCAAAAAGACTCAGTGTTATCCGAGCCGATGACCATGAGGATTTTGGTACCCCGCTCGGTTTCTCAGAGGCTGAAATACGTTCCCGAACATGAGAATAAATAACGTGAATAAACGCATTCTGCTCAGTCACGGCGCCGGGGGGCGAGAGATGACGGCGCTCATCC
>DZCR01000132.1 GCA_022736495.1 Desulfobacca acetoxidans | reverse complement strand
GCCGTCAGGATGCTGACGCAGGCAATGCCCAAAAGGGCGGGGAGATGGATATAGCCCAGGGAATAGGCAGGAAGAGACGTCAGCCCCAGGCCGTTGAAAATATAACCGGCCGTGCCGGCCACGGCAATAGGAAGGCCTATGGCGGCCGAGGTGCCGATGGCATGGTGGATGGGAATATTGCACCAGATCATGAAGGGAACCGACAGGGTGCCCCCGCCGATGCCCACCAGGCTTGAAACCCCGCCGATGATATTTCCCACGCCGAACATGCCAAGGGCGCCGGGGAGTTCCCTGGAGGCCTGGGGTTTTTTATTCATGAGCATCTGGGTGGCCACCACATAGAGAAAAACGCAGAAGAATCCCTTTAAAAACCCGGTGGACATGGCTGCTGCAAAACAGGACCCCAGAAAGGTGCCGGTAAAGATGCCGATGACAATGCGGCGGACCACTTCCCACCGGACGGCCCCCCGGCGATGGTGGGCCATGAAACTGGAAACCGAGGTAAACATGATGCTGGCCATGGACGTGCCCAGGGCCAGGTGCATGAGGACTTCCGGCGCTATGCCCTGGCTGCCCATGACATAGATCAGCATGGGAACAATCACAAGGCCGCCCCCGATCCCGAGGAGCCCGGCCAGGAAACCGGCAATGGCGCCGACACCGCCATAGGTGATCAAAACCGTCAACATAAAAAACCCTCCCGAAATGTAAACATCCCGGAAAATACCGGAATTTTTACCGGCCTGCAAGAGTTTCAATACATATTCCCGCCTTATTCAGCGTTCTGATATTGAGATTTGCCTTCAGAAGTATTATATCTTTACAAAACCCTGATCTCAAATTGAGGAGAGACAAAATGAAAAACCTTCCGACTGCCCTGGTTTCACTGGCGTTCCTGCTTGTCATGAGCCTGTCCCATACGGCCCTTGCCGACAGCTATTCAGATGCTGTGGATGTATTCAAAAACTCCGGCATAGCAGGGCCTTTCTTTAAAAAATCTTACGGCTATGCCGTCTTCCCCACTGTGGGAAAGGGCGGTATCGGCATTGGCGGGGCCTATGGAGAAGGCCGGGTCTATGCAAAGGGCAAAATGACCGGAACCGTCACCCTGGCCAAACTGAGCATCGGGTTCCAACTGGGGGGCCAGGCCTTTTCCGAAATCATTTTTTTCCAGGACCAACGGGCCTACAATGAATTCACCGGCGGCAATTTTGAATTTGACGCCTCTGCCTCGGCTGTGGCCATCACGGCCGGAGCCCAGGCCA
This sequence comes from Desulfobacca acetoxidans, assembly GCA_022736495.1. Next base: position 7,933 of record DZCR01000132.1, on the reverse strand, counting down.
AGGCCGGGACCGAAGGGGCTACGGCCGGGGCCAGCGCCGGCCCGGAAACCGGAGACTATGCAGACATCGGCTATACCCGGGGAATGGCGGTTTTCGTCCACACCAAAGGCGGCCTCATGTATGAAGCCGCCATCGGCGGCCAGAAATTCAGTTTCACACCCAAATGAGCCCTGAAACCATAAAAGCGTCACGCCAGTGGGTCGTCTTCGTTTTTGCGGGGACCCTATTCATCCTGTCCCAATTTTACCGCTCATCCGTCGCAGTCATTGCTCCGGATTTAATCCGGGATTTATCCCTTGATTCCTGGGCGCTGAGCACGGTATCAGCCTCATTTTTCTACGCCTTTGCCCTGATGCAGATACCGGTGGGCATTTTCCTTGACAGCATCGGCCCCAGGATCACCATGACCCTGCTCACCCTGGTTTCGGCCGTCGGGGCCTGGGTTTTTTCCCAGGGCGACTCCTATTATTCCCTGACTCTGGGCAGAATCCTTCTGGGCATCGGGATGGCCTGCAATTTCATGGGAGGGCTGAAACTCATCACCCTCTGGTTCAACCCGAAACAGTTCGCCACCCTTTCGGCCCTCATCGTTTCCATCGGCACCGCCGGGAATATCGCCGCAGCCACCCCGCTGGTATTGCTGGTCCAGGCCATGGGATGGCGGAATTCCTTCATCACCATGGGGGCCGCCACTTTTTTCATCGCCCTTCTTTTCTTTTGTCTGGTCAGCGACCGACCGGGGGCCCCGGATACGGATCAGGCCCGGAAAGCCGCCAGACCCGGAATCAAAGACACCGTGAAAACCGCCCGGATGCTTTTTTCGCAAAGGGATTTCTGGATCATTTCCTTTTCCACCTTCTGCCGCTACGGCATCTATGCCTCGGTTCAGGCCCTGTGGGCCGGCCCCTACCTGACACAGGTCGCCGGCCTTTCAAGCGTCACCGCAGGCAATATCCTCCTGCTCATGAGCATCGGCCTGATTATCGGATGCCCGTTGAGCGGGCACCTGTCCGATATGATGGTCAGTTCCCGCAAAAAAATCATTATCCCAGGCCTGTGGGGAATGATCGGCATCCTGGGGGTCCTGGTTTTCCTCCCGGCCGGAACGGGCCCCGGGGTCCTTGCGGTCCTGTTTTTCGGATTCGGCCTCTTCAGCGGGACCGGCCAGATCATGTATGCCCATATCAAGGAGCAGGTCCCCCATGAGAATGCCGGCATGGCCATGACCGCCATCAATTTTTTCACCATGGCCGGAGTCGCCGTGTTTCTGCAGGGCATGGGGGCCTTGATGAAGATTCTCCATCCCGGCGACTCCCTGGGCGTGTCCGCGTTCAAGACCGCCTTCATTTTCTGCGGCCTCTGCCTGATCCTTGTGGCCGCCGTTTACACCCGGACAAAGGAGACCCGCTGATCATCCGCTATGAAATTTGAAGCCCACGGCACATTCGAGCTTTCCGTCAAAGGGGAGATTTTGATCATCCGGTTTTTCCATACTTGGAACCTGGAAGGCGCCAAGGCTTTTTTTGCCCGGTACAGGGACTTCCTTCAGCAGCACGGCCTCAAGAAATTCGGTGTCCTGAGCGATCTCCGGCAGTTTGGAGGAGGCACCCCGGACGCCATTGAATTTTTTGAAAAGATTTCCGACTGGGCCCAGGAAAACGGCCAGGTGGCGCGGGCCCTGATCATGGACTCCGGTTTAAAGGAATTTACCATCAGCCGGATCGATAAAGGGAAAAGCCGCTTCCAGGCCCAGGCCTTTTCCGACGAGGCGGAAGCCCTGGCCTGGTTTGAAAGCCTCGGCCTGGCGGTTTCATAGCCGCCGGGGGAAATGAACAGCCCTGTGAGGGGCCTGTTCTCAAGCAAATTATAAAAGACTCTCTGGAAATATCGGTTTGATTAAAATTGTCAGGTGACTTCGCATTCAGCGGCTTGTCCGCTGTAATGCCTTGATAACCCTTGGTTCTTCGATATTCGCTACAGGATAGTGCAATATGTCTTCTTCTCTAGCCACCAACTTGTAACGTTCGACAAAATAAGGGATGTCTCTATCTTGAGGCCAGTATATATCATTAATTGATATGGCAAAAAGGCCAGCATCCTCATCAGTCAAAGAACCACATATATTTCGGACGGACGTTCTTATTTTTGAAAGCTCTTTCTTTAAAGCAGATTTTGGAAGATTTCTATTTGACTCAATGCGATCGATAGCGATTAGAACCCTGCGGATCTTGTCAGGATCACAGTGACATTTTTTGCTTTCAATTATATCTGCTTCATTCATCCCATTTTTTACTATTTCACTGGTGACCAATTCTTTTAATGATTTAGCGTCTTTGATCATGTAGTCAATACCCGATCGAAACGAGCCATACTGTCCAATACCGATGTATAAAGCACCGATCACGGCTAAAGTTACTTTAAGGCTGCCATCTTCAAGTCTTGCATGGACTTCTGGTTGTTGGTCAAAAATTAGGTTTGCATATTTAGATGTCAACCCTTTCAGGTATTGTTCGGCTTCTTGCAGTGGTACCTCATGAAAGTCCAAATCAAAATGAAACTCTATTCCTGCAAGTAATGCCACAATCTCTCCCTGAGGATTAACAAATTAATGTGTAGTTCCGTATATCTTTACAATCTGAATATGATCCGACCAAAAAATTGAACGAAGGATTAAATTTTTCATATCACTGATTTTTTCAATCTGCAAACTTTAATTTCAGATTTATCCATACAGAAAGTCACTTCCTGATTTGCCCGGTTATTCAACTTTATTGGAGCCATTCCTATTGGGCCGGTTTCGTTTTTTGCCGGGCTGGAAACCCGTGTTTGAACCATGCACGGAACGGGGAAACGAAAAACCAAACGGCATCCTCCCAGGCTGAATTTTAGAAATGTGTTAGCCTCCCTCCACTTTGCACCCACTTACCGATCTTAAATTATAATGGCATTTTACAAGGCTATATAAAAAATTTTAAAAGATTTATAATATTTTTCTTGACTTGGTGGAGATTTTTCGTAAAAGTGTGGTTCAAGGTGGTGGTAAGTGGATGAGTTAATGTTATTAACCAAGGCTTAAATAAGTGTTTCGATCAAGCTCCTTTCATACAATTGACGCCAAAGGCCGGATCATTATCCCCGCAAGGTTCAGGGTGGACCTGGAGGATGAGGAAAAAGGCACCGGTGTCATGATCTCAAACAAGGACGATTGCCTGTATGCGTATACATTCAGGGAGTGGGAAAAAGTGGAAACCCTGATCCTGGCGGCAAAAAGCGCTGCCATGGCGGAGTTTAGACGGTTTTTCCTGGGAAATTCCTGTGAGTGTGTGCTGGATAACCAGGACCGCATCCTGATTCCCAAAAGTCTAAGGGCCTATGCCGGACTTGAAAAGGAAATCGTTCTGGTGGGGAACCTGGATCATTTTGAAATCTGGGACCGGGCCAAATGGGATGAGGTCAATAAACGAACGGAGCAAAAACTTAAAAAAGAGGAAGTCAGAGAGGAAATCGCTTCCCTAGGGTTGTAGCAATGGGATTTGAGCATACGTCTGTAATGCCTCAAGAGGTGCAGGAGCACCAGAACCTTAAACCCGGCCATATTTGTGTGGATTGCACGCTGGGTGGGGCGGGACATGCTTTCTCAACCATCAGGGCCATACTCCCGGATGGGCTGCTGATCGGGATCGATCAGGATGCAGATGCAATCCGCCATGCTACAGACGTGTTGCACCCGTTTAAAGACCAGGTACGTTTGTTCCACAGCAATTTTTCAGATCTTCCCCGGATTCTGAGCGCTATGGGGATAACGGGTGTAAATGCAATCGTCCTTGATTTAGGCTTTTCACTGAACCAACTTAAAAACAGTAACCGAGGCTTTAGTTTTAATCAGAATGAACCATTGGATATGCGAATGGATATTCGAAACCCTTTGACGGCCTTTGAAATTGTCAATTCATTCCCCGAGAGTGAATTGACGGATATTTTTTTTAAATATGGGGAAGAAAAATTCTCCCGGCGCATTGCAAGAAAAATAGTGGAAGAACGAATCAAAACCCCAATCCAAACCAGTACGGCGCTTTCACGGATCATCACTGCAGCCGTTCCCAAAAAAAGCGCGGCAAAACAGCGGATACATCCTTCCACAAGGGTTTTCCAGGCTCTCAGAATCTCCGTCAACAAAGAACTGGAGCAACTGGAGACCTTTATGGCGGAAGTCCCCTCTCTTCTTTTAAAGGATGGGCGGCTTTGCGTCATCTCCTTTCATTCCCTGGAAGACCGGATCGTCAAGCAGGCCCTGCGCAGGTTTGAAAACGGCTGCACCTGTCCGAAAACCCTTCCGGAATGTGTGTGCGGTTTTGTGCCTAAGATGAAATCCGTGTTCAGAAGAGCCCTGGTTCCGTCAAAACAGGAAATTGAATCCAACCCCATGGCCAGAAGCGCAAAATTACGGGTGGCCCAAAAGCTTTAAAAATATGGCAGCCAACACGATTAAAATGATGAAACGCCCCATCCCCAAAAAGAGCACCGGTTCTCTCTGGCTCCTGATCATTTTTATCCTGTTTGCCGAACTCATGGCCTATACCTGGATCAGGACCGAATCCACCCAGGCCCTTTTACGGATTTCAAAGGCGGAAGAGCGCCTTCTGGAGAAGCGGTCCTATCACAAGGCCTTGCTGGCGGAAATGGAATGGCTCAAATCCGATGCAAGGATCACCCGGATCGCCGGAAACCGTCTACATCTTTCAACGGTGACCATGGCGCAGACCATCTATCTTTCAGGAGAGGACGGATAATGGCAGGGGATTTTAATAACCGCATCAGAAGAAGAATCGTTGTCATCCAGTTCATTCTGGTGGCCTCGATTCTGCTGCTTTGCGGCAAATCCTTTGATATTCAGGTGTTCAAAGCCAAAGAATTATCGGAAAAGGCTGAAAATGATTATTCCAGGAATATCACCATCAAGGGAGAGCGGGGACAGATCCTGGATCAGAATATGAACAAGCTCGGGGCCAGCATTGATGCCGTCTCCATTACCGCCTGCCCGGCCAAAATCGCCGATGCGGGGGATGCAGCCAAAAAAATTGGAGCCCTCCTGGGTATCAACCCGAAAATTCTTAAGGAAACCCTTTCTTCCAAGCGGATGTTTGCCTGGGTGCAACGGGGGGTGACCCCGGACCAGGCGGAAAAAATCCGGGCATTAAACATCACGGGGATCTATTTTGAAAATGATTCCACACGGTATTATCCCAACAGAAGCCTTGCCGCCCAGGTGATCGGATTCACAGGGGCCGACGATTCCGGGCTTGAAGGCCTTGAAAACCGGTACAATTCCATCCTGGAAGGCCGGAGCCGGAAAATCAGCATCACCCGGGACGGAAACGGAAGGATACTGGACTATGAGAAAAAACGGAATTCCGAGTTAAAAGGGGATTCCATTGTTCTCACCCTTGATAAAAAGATTCAATTTTTAAGTGAACAGGCCCTTGAGCAGGCTGTCACCAACCACCAGGCCAGATCGGGAATGGCGCTGGTGATGAGACCCGGCACCGGGGAACTCCTGGCCATTGCCCATTACCCTGAATTCAACCCCAATAATTACAAGGGATATGACAGGGATACCTACCGGAACCGGGCCGTGACCGATGCTTTTGAGCCGGGTTCCGCCATGAAGGTGTTCACCGCTGCCGCGGCCATGGAAAAAGGGGTGACCCCTAAAACCATTATTTTCTGTGAAAAAGGCATCTACCGTATCGGAAGCTTTACCATCCACGACACCCATTCCTATGAATGGCTCACCATCAGCCAGATCATCCAGCTCTCCAGCAATATCGGCGCTGCCAAAATCACGGAATCCATCGGGGATAAGGCTTTGTATAACTGCCTGTCCGGGTTCGGATTCGGCAGCCGGACCAGCATCGGCATTACCGGGGAAACCCCCGGCAACCTCATCCCTTACCGGAAATGGTCAAAAATAGACTCCGGGGCCATCTCCTTTGGCCAGGGCATATCTGCTTCAGCACTTCAATTGATCACCGGCATCAGCGCCATTGCCAACGGCGGCAATCTCATGAAACCCATGCTGGTGAAAAAAATCATCTCCAGCCAGGGAGAACTCATCCAGGAATATCAGCCTGAAATTGTCCGCAGGGCCGTCTCCCCTGAAACCGCCCATGAAATCAAGGCCATGATGAACCTGGTGGTCAGCCGGGAAGGAACCGGCACCAAGGCTATCATCGACGGGTATGAGATCTGCGGGAAAACCGGTACGGCCCAGAAGGTGTCCGAAGGCGGCAGGGGATATGCCAAAAATAAATATACGTCGGTCTTTGCCGGATTCGCTCCCCTGGAAAAGCCGGAACTGGCCATCCTGGTCATCGTGGATGAGCCCCAAAAGCAGTATTACGGCGGGGATGTGGCAGCCCCGGCATTTAAAACCATCATGGCCGAATCCTTCAATTACCTGAACATTCCGCCGGAAAAAAATAAAAATATGGTGGCCCTGGTATCCGAAGGAGGGAAAAATTGAAGCTGTCCCTCCTCCTTAAAGCCTGCGGGTCGGCCTCCCCTTCCCTGTCAAAGGGGGAAAGCGCCTATGATCCGGAGATCCTGTCCATTGCCTCCAATTCAAAGGCGGTCCGGCCCGGCAGCCTTTTTATTGCCGTCAAAGGACTCAAGGCCGACGGGCACGATTATATGGATCAGGCCATTGAAAACGGGGCCGTTGCCGTCATTGCCGAGTCCAATCCGAAAAACCGGGACCATGTCTTCCTTGTTGAGAATTCAAGGCCGGCCATGGCCGCCGTGGCCGCCCGTTTTTACGGAAATCCCTCGGACACCCTGGTCCTTGTGGGCGTCACCGGGACCAACGGAAAAACCACCACCACCTTTATCCTGGAAAGTATATTCAAAGCAGCCGGGTTCAATACCGGGGTCATCGGCACGGTCAACATCCGCTATAATGGAAAGGAGTTTGACAATCCCGTCACCACACCGGATTCCATTGACCTCCAGAAGGCCCTGGCTGAAATGAAAGACGCAGGGATTACCCATGTGATCATGGAAGTGTCCTCCCACGGGCTTGACCTGAACCGGGTGGATTTCTGCAAATTTGATGCGGGCATCTTCACCAACCTGACCCAGGACCATCTGGACTATCATAAAACCCTGGGAGACTATTTTGAATGTAAAAAACGGTTTTTCACCGGATTCCTGGGAGCAAAGGGGAAAAACCATGCCCCGGCCGTTCTGAACATTGATGATGAAAAAGGCGCCCTTCTGTTCGACATCCTTAAAGGCAAAAAGATTTCCATCAGCACGAGAAGAAAAGCCGACATTCATGCCGAAGATATCATGGACGATATCCGCGGACTCTCCGGGACCCTCTGCCTTGGCGGCGGGTCCATTGAATTTTCATCTTCCCTGACCGGACGGTTCAACCTGGAAAATATTTTATGCGCCGCCGGTGCGGCCCAGGCCCTTGGCATCGGCCCCGAGACCCTTAAAAAAGGGATTGAAGCCTGTCGATTTGTGCCGGGACGACTTGAAAAAGTGGACCATCCCATGGACCGGTTCATGTTTGTGGACTACGCCCATACACCGGATGCCCTTGAATCCATATTAACTACCCTGAAAGCAAGGGCCCCCAAAAGACTCATCACCGTATTCGGCTGCGGCGGGGACCGAGACCGCTCCAAACGCCCCTTGATGGGCCGTATCGCCTGTGAATACAGTGATATTGCCATTGTGACCTCGGATAACCCCAGGACGGAAAACCCGGAGGCCATTGTCCGGGATATCCTGAAAGGCATGACCGGCACGGAAAGGCTCACCGATGAAGACCCCCTGGTCAACCCCTTTAAAAAAGGGTTCCTGGTGGAAACGGACCGGAAAAAAGCCCTGGCCCTGGCTGTGCGGATTTCCAAACCCAGGGATATCA
>DZCR01000131.1 GCA_022736495.1 Desulfobacca acetoxidans | reverse complement strand
GACTTAGACCACAGAATCGGGATATTTACCCACACCAAACAGCGAAGAGCCAAGATAATTGACCATAAAAAGAGTGAAGGACCTTATAAGGGGATACCAATAGCGCGAAAGAGAAAAAAATGATTTTCTATAGGCCGACGGATGGCGATCCTCATACTAGAAGGATTGAGTACCGTCCACGGACTTGTTTTATTAATGACTAAACTTGGCCATCCTATTCCAATAGAAGTCAATAGAATTCGCTCTCTTCTCACGAAAATCTTAGTAAATTATAATATCAACTTAATAGATGCAAATGATATCAGGACAGGTAAAGATTTTCTCCTGAAGATTTGGCATATTATATTGGGTGTGCCACTTGGAATTGCCATCATTACTGATGATATGCCCCATAAAACCCTTGCAAACATTTTTTATGAAATTGGTCTTATGCAAGCTTATGGCAAGGAAACACTTATTATTAAGACAGCCAGAGCAGAGATGCCCTCAGATTTTGTCAGGACTGAATACATAGATTTTGCCGATGGTTTTACAAACGAAATTCAAAAGTATGTCGACAAATTTTTTAATTGGGCTAGCGATTATGAATTCATGTCAGAATTGGTTGAGAAAAATCCTCTTTTAGCAATTGACTATCTTAAAAGGGCTTGGCTTATAACTGGTGAAGACGCCTACCGCGAGAAAGCTACCGAGATTTTTCAGGAAGCCGGTATTGAAGGACGCGCTAAAAACAGTGTAGAAATGTTGTTAGTTGATTTTTGTAACGCCTAAAAATCACTTGATATGCATATTGTTCCCTGTCTTTATCATAATTAAAGGTAGTTCGTGGTTTTCGGTGGGAGACAAAATGGCAGGGGTCGGTGATCTCTGCCTTTTTCTATTTTATTCAAAATTTTTTTATCGGGCGGGATCTGAGAACAAAGTACTATTTTGGCATAATAATTGATATCATTAATTTAATCAAAGTGAATCTTTACGGAATAAGGTTCGAGGTGCGGATTGCATAGGGCAGGGCCGCGGGTCGCTTATATCCTTCTTTGGTTCCCGGAACCCAGCCAGACCTTTGTTTTGAATGAAGTCAACACCTTGGCAAAACTGGGCCTGGACTTGAGGGTCTATACCCTGTATGGCCCCCGGCCGCCGGACCGGGTTGCGGGCCTGGCCCCCGTGGCCGTGCCGGTGCGGCGGTTGGGCCTGGCGGCTACAGGGGTTTTGCTGAAAGAACTGGCCTATCTCCGCAACCGTTGGGGCGTCAGCGCCGCACGGTTCGTTGCCGGGGTGATCGCCCGACGCTGGCGCTCCCTGGAGACTGCGGGAGAAGCCTGCTGGGCCGCCTTGGCCGGCGTGTATCTGGCCCGGTTATTTGTGGCCCAGGGGATTACGCATATCCATGCTCCCTGGGCGGATGGCCCGGCCACGGCCGCCTGGGTGGCTTCGCATCTGTCGGGCATTCCCTTTAGCTTCAGCGCCCGGGCCGGCGATATTTATCCTGCGGATGGCGCCTTGGCCGAGAAGATTCACGCGGCTGCCTTCATCAGGATCAACAATCGGGCCAATCTTAGTTACCTGGCCGGTATGGCCGCAGCCGATGCCAGTAAGATTCACCTGATTTACAACGGCATCGGCATCAAAGACGGCCTGCTGGCGCCGGCTCCCATGACGCCTCCGCTGCAGATCATGGCCTTGGGGCGTTTCGTCAGGACCAAGGGTTTCGACGTCTTGCTGCACGCCGCGCAGATCCTGGCCTCCAAAGGAGTTGATTTTCACCTGACCCTGGCCGGTTCGGGCCCCCGGGCAGTGTTGTGGAAATCGCTGGCCATCAGACTGGGCCTTAAGTCCCGGGTCTCGTTCCCGGGATTTATCCCCTATAACCAGGTGTCCCGCCTGCTGGCCGGGGCCGATATCTTCGTGATGCCCTGCGTGGTCCACTCCTCCAGCGACCGGGACGGCATCCCCAACGTCATCATGGAGGCGTTGGCCCACCGTCTGCCGGTGGTGGCCTCGGATGTCGCCGGGATCAGTGAAGTGATCCGGGACCGGGAAACCGGGTTGCTGGTGCCCCAGCAAGATCCGGCCGCCCTGGCCGCGGCCGTCGAAACGCTGGCCGCAGACAGGCAGGCGGCGCTGGCCCTGGCCGCGAGGGGGCGCGCACTGGTCTTGAGGAATTTCGATACCGACGAGAACCACCGGAAGCTGTTGGCCTTGTTTCATAACGCCGAGATTCCACAACCCGGTTTGCCCTAAATGCCGCCCGTATCCCGCCGCACGCTCGCCTTGGCCGGGCATCAACCGGGTTTGCTAAGCTGGGCTGTTAGACCTCAGGTGCAAGTAAATGTGCGGTATAGTCGGATTCATTAACGCCCCGGCTTCGGAGGCAGAGCAGCGGCAATGGCTGGACGCCATGACTGCGACCCTGGCGCATCGGGGCCCTGATGGCCAGGGGGCCTGGGTTGCAGAGGGTGTGGCCCTGGGGCACCGCCGCCTGAGCGTCATTGATCTGGAAGGCGGGCGGCAACCCATGCTGGACTGGCATGGGCGCGCCGTGATCGTCTTTAATGGCGAAATCTACAATTTCCTGGAAATCAGGAAGCGCCTGGAGCGCCGGGGCTACCGCTTCAGGACGCAGTCGGACACCGAGGTCTTGCTGAACGCCTACCTGGATGCCGGGCCGGAATGCCTGGCCTCTGTGGAAGGCATGTTTGCCTTCGCCATTTGGGACCGGGAAAAGCGAACCCTGTTTGCCGCCCGGGACCGCATGGGCGAAAAACCCTTCTACTACACGCTGCAGCAGGGGGTTTTCGCCTTTGCCTCGGAACTGACGGCCTTCTCCCACCTGCCGGTATTGCAACTGGCGGTGGAGCGGCAAAGTATCGCCCGCTTTCTGGCGTATGAATACGTTCCGACGCCGCAGAGCATCTACCGGGAGGTTTTCAAGCTCAGGCCGAGCCATTTTTTGACTTTTTACCAGGGACAGGTGACCACGAAGCGTTACTGGGAGATTCCCCTCCCCGATGCGAACGTAAGCCTGCCGGAGTCGGACTGCTGCGAGCGGTTGCGGAACCTGGCGGGCCGGGCCGTAGCCAATCGATTGATCAGCGACGTGCCCCTGGGGGTATTTTTGAGCGGCGGCATCGACTCCTCGGCGGTAGTGGCTTTGATGTCTCAAGTAGTTCCGGCCCGGGAGATCAATACCTTTTCCATCGGCTTTAAAGAAAAGAGTTATGACGAGTCGCCTTACGCTCGCTTAGTGGCCCAATCCTTAGGGACCAACCACCACGAAGAGATCCTGAGCGCCACCCAGGCCGGAGCGCTTCTGCCGTATATCGTCAGCCGGTTGGATGAGCCCATGGCCGACCCGTCCATTGTGCCTACCTATCTGCTCTCCGAGGTCACGCGCCGCCGGGTGACCGTGGCCTTGGGTGGAGATGGCGGAGACGAGCTCTTTGGGGGTTATGAGTATTTTCCGGCGTTCCAGTTGGCTGAGCATTTTGTAAAAATTCCCAAGGTTTTCAGAGAACTCGCCCTGGAGCCCCTGGCCCGCTTGCTACCCATCTCCACCGGTTATGTCAGTCCCAGGCACGTGGCGGCCAAGTTCCTTTCGGGTATCCAGGCCCCCCCCTGGCTGCGGGCCCAGATGTGGGTGGGGGCGCTATCTCCGGACCTGCAAGCAGCTCTGTGGCAGGCGCCCTGGCCCGACGCCTTGAAGATAGAGAACCTCTATGCCGAATCAAGGGATCTCTATCAGGGTTTTCCGGCCCAAGAGGCCATCAGCCGGGTCTTCTATCTCTTTGCGCGCCAGTATCTCCTGGATTACATCCTGGTCAAGGTGGACCGTTGCTCGATGATGCATTCCCTGGAGGTCCGGGCGCCATTTCTGGATACCGCGCTGATGGAATTTGTCTACCGGTTGCCCTATCATATGAAAATCAGGCATGGAAAACGGAAGTACCTGATGAAAAGGGCCTTCCGGGGCCTGCTCCCTAAAGAAATCCTGACCCGTAAGAAAAGGGGTTTCCTGATCCCCACGGCCCTCTGGCTGAAAGGGCTGCTCCGGCCTCTGGTGGAGGAACTCTTAGGGGAGCGCTGGCTGCGACAACAGGGGTTGTTCAGGCCGGCGGTGATCCGGCGTCTGCTGAAAGAGCATGATGCCGGCACGGCCGATCATCGCAAAGAACTCTGGACCTTACTCATATTGCAGTTATGGTTGCGTCAGCATAACTGCCCGATCATCTAATGGTTAGAAAGGTCCGAAGCTGAAACCGGAAAACCGCCAATCCAAGGGTCGCCTCGACCAACTGCTGGTAACGCGGGGCCTAGTTAAAAGCCGGGCCCAGGCCCAGGCCTTGATCCTGGCCGGCCGGGTGCTGGTGGAAGGGCTGGCCGCGCCCAAAGCCGGCACCCTGGTGCCAGAGGAGGCCCAGGTCATCCTCAAAGCGCCGCCGTCGCCCTTTGTCAGCCGGGGCGGGGAGAAACTGGCCGGAGCCCTGGATCATTTTAAGATAGCCCCCGAGGGCAAGGCGGCCCTGGATGTGGGGGCTTCCACCGGGGGCTTTACCCACTGCTTGATCACCCGCGGCGCCAGGCGCGTCTATGCCGTGGACGTGGGTTATGGGCAACTGGACGCCTCCCTCAGACGCGACCCCCGGGTGCAGGTGCTGGAGCGCGTCAACATCCGCCACCTGCCCAAAGAGGCCATCCCCGAGCTCATCGATCTGGCCACCCTGGACCTGTCCTTCATTTCCCTGACCCTGGTGCTCCCCAAAATCGTGGAGTTTCTGCGACCCGGCGGGGAAATCCTGGCCATGGTGAAGCCCCAGTTCGAAGTGGGCAAAGGCCAGGTGGGAAAAGGCGGGGTCGTGCGGGACCCTCGCCTACAACAGGAGGCGGTGCAGCGGGTGGCGGCGGCGGCCGCCGTCCTGGGCCTGCGCATCAGCCCGGCGTTTCCCGCGCCCTTGAAGGGCCCCAAGGGGAATCAGGAATATTTTCTACATCTTATCCGTCAAGAAGAGACCCCGGAAGCTATTGACAAGCCCCTTGTCTGACTTTACTATGTATGCAAAACTGTGGTCTAAACAGAGATGAAACCTGGCGTTCTCTTAAGGAAACAGAAAAGCCAGGTTAGGAGCACAACATATGGAAAATCGCATCAAAACCGTGCTGTTGCTGGCCGCCATGACCGCGTTTCTCATCTTCATGGGGAGAATCCTGGGTGGCCGCTCCGGCATGTATTTGGCCTTTATCCTGGCCCTGGGCATGAACTTTTTCAGCTACTGGTTCTCGGATAAGATTGTGCTGAAGATGTACGGCGCCCAGGAAGTGACGCCGGTGGATGCCCCGCAACTCCACCAGATTGTGGAAGAGCTGGCCCACGAGGCAGGCATCCCCAAACCCAAGGTCTATGTCATTCCGGATGACTCCCCCAACGCCTTCGCCACGGGCCGCAACCCAGAGCACGCCGCGGTGGCGGCCACCCAAGGCATCATGCGGCTGCTCACCCCCATGGAATTGAAAGGGGTTCTGGCCCATGAGATCGGTCATGTGCGCAACCGGGACATCCTGATTTCCACCATCGCCGCCACCATGTCCGGTGCCATTATGATTCTGGCGGACATCGCCCGGTTCGGCGCCATCTTCGGCGGCTCCCGGGACGACGACGAAGGCGGCGGGATTATCGGCATCCTGGTGATGTCCATCATCGCCCCCATTGCCGCCATGCTTATCCAGATGGCCATCTCCCGATCCCGGGAATATCTGGCGGACGAGACCGGGGCGCACCTGGCCCACAACCCCGAAGCCCTGGCCCGGGCTCTGGAAAAACTCTCCCTGGGGACCCAGCGGGTCCCCATGGACGCCAGCCCGTCCACGGCCCACATGTTTATCGTCAACCCCCTGACGGGCAGCAGCCTGATGAACCTGTTTAGCACCCATCCGCCCCTGGAAGAGCGGATTGCGCGCTTGCGGGCCATGCGCAACTATTAAGGCTGGAAGAGAAAAAGCAATGTGTGGTATAAAGGGTCACCCGCCCCGGGGCGGTGGCCCTTAATTTTCCATGAAGGAGAAGATGTGAAAATGACGGATTAGAGAGGAGATTCTGATGGGGATTTTCCGGAACCTGTTGAGAAAAAAGCGATCAAATACCAGAAACCAACTGGAAGAGTGGCTCGGAAACCTGGAAATTGCGGCGGAGGCCGTGGCAGATGTGGGCGGCAAACAGTTGCCGGTGAAAGATCGGGTCAGGTCGTGGCAGGTGCAGCGCTATGATCTCCTGGATCTGCCGGAATATGACCTGAATCAGCCCTGGGATTTGAAAGAGATTTATAATATAGCTTTTTGTTTAGAAGTCTTTGAATACATCTACAACCCTATGCAGGCTGTGTTAAATCTCTATAGTATACTAAAGAGCGGGGGAGAATTATATATATCATTTCATTTTATTTATCCCCATCACAGTGGGAAAAAAATAGATTATTTAAGATATACCCGCTGGGGAGTTGATAAATTATTGCAAGAAGCCGGCTTTAAGTCATGGGATATTTATCCTCGTTATTTTAAAAATCCTCAGTTAATAGAACAGGTTTATTTAGATGAAAATATGAGAGGTGATGATAGCAAGATCAAAACGCTCTATAGTGAACAAGGTTATTTGGTTAAGGCAATCAAATAATTAAATTTCCTGAGATTACTTTAAGGAGATTGGCAATGCCTCGTTCTTTTATAAGAGTGCTTGTCGCGTTATCATTTATTTGCCTGATCTTTGTTCCCACTTGGGCCGGCCAGGCCCTCCTGCTGAAGGGGATGGAGGCCCAGAAAGCGGGCCATAATGAGCAGGCGCTGAAACTGCTCGATGAATACGTGCACCGCTATCCCCAGGTGGCCGAGGCCAGGTACTACCGGGCCCTGGCTTTGAATGGCCTGGGGCGCAAAAAAGAAGCCCTGGAGGATGTGGATAAGGCCCTGACGGATAACCCCGGCAATGTCAATGCTCTCCTGCTCAAAGGGAATATCCTGGTGGAATTGGATCGGCGCCCGGAGGCCATTTTGATTTATTCCCAAGTCATGAAGTGTGACCCCAGAAACACTGAGGCCTGCAAGGAAAGGGGAGAGTGCTTGGCCCAGGAAGGCAAGTTCGATGAGGCCCTCGCCGACCTCAACCGGGCCGCCCGGCTGGCTCCCCTGGACCCCTGGGTCTTCAACAAGCGGGGCATGGTCTGGTTCTGTAAGGGTGAATACCAGAAGGCGATGGCTGATTTCACCACCGCAATTCGCCTGAAGCCCGACCTGGCTCTGTCCTATTTCTTCCGGGGCAATATTTACCGCTATCATTTGAAAGAACAGGACAAGGCCGTCGCCGACTTTAAGGAAGGTTGCCGGCTGGGGTGTGCTCTCTGCTGCGGAGAGTTGGAAAAAATGGGGATCACCCCGGGGAAATAAGAGCTCTGACAGCCGTCAACTCTGAACTCCCGGCGCCATCCTGCCTGGTCCCGCTAGGGTTGCCGCCGAATTAACGTGATTCTCCCCGGCTAACCCGATATGATAATAGGTATAAATGAGATTTTGCCTATCACCGAAAATTCGGAGGAAATCGATGTCATTAAAAACCTGGACAAAAGGGATCGTGTTTCTTTTTGCCCTGGTATTTCTGTGTACCTGGGCATTACAACTGGAGGCCTGGGCCCGGGTGGGAGGCGGCCGCTCCATGGGCAGCCGCGGCTCCCGCTCCATGACCGCGCCGAAACCCTACACCGCACCCCGGCCTAGCCAGCCCTCTTCCACCTACAACCCCACCAGACCAGCCACCCCACCCTTGGGCGCGCCTGGTGCGTCTCAATCGTCCTCGGGTGGGTTTTTGCGGAGCATGGGCGGCGGCATCTTGGGCGGCCTGGCCGGCGGCATGCTCTTCCAGAGCCTGTTCGGCGGATCTTCGGCCCATAGTGGGGGCGGAGTCGCCGGCGGTGGGGGCGGCATCGGCCTGTTCGATATCCTGCTGCTGGCGGGCATTGCCTACCTGATCTACTGGTACATCAAGAAAAAGCGCCGGGAGGCCCAGGCCACCGCGGGATATTATCAGAGCAGCGGCACCGTGGAGTTGCCTCCGCAGCCGCAATACGCGCCGGTGTATGACCAGCCCCAGGTTATGGCGCCGGAGGGCGACCATGATCTGGAGCAGGGTTTGGCCAATGTCCGGCAATTCGACCCCTCCTTTGATGAAGCCAGGTTCCAGGATATGGGCCTGGATACCTTCTTCAAGATCCAGGGGGCCTGGGCCAACCGGGATATGACCGCCGTCAAGTACCTGCTGACGGAAGAAATGTACCGGATTCTCCAGGAAGAAGCGGACCGGCTCAAAGCCGCAAAGCAGATCAACCGCCTGGAAAATATCGCGGTGCGGTCCGTCGATATCACCGAAGCCTGGCAGGAATCGGGCTCCGACTTCGTTACCGTGCGGGTCTATGCCAACCTGCTGGATTACACTACGGATGAAACCGGCGGCCAGGTGATCTCCGGCAGCAAAACGGAGCCGGTGAAGTTCGAAGAATATTGGACCTTCACCCGCGCCGTGGGCAATAACGCCTGGCAACTGTCCGCCATCAACCATGCGGCCTAAAGACTGCTATCAGGCCGTTGAAAAAACACTGTGATCGATCTTTATCTCCTCTGTGAGGACGCTTTCGACACCCTTATGACGCAGCCGTTGACTGATGGCATAACCCGGATAGCGGGTGGTCCGGGCGTCAATGGCGGACTTCATGCCCGTGCAATTTTGGGCCACATGGGGCACGGCCTTCAGGCCCCGCAGAGATTGGACAAATCGGCCTGGGTCATTTTGAAGGCGGGGGCTGGCGGAGATTCCACCATAATGCCACCCTCTGTAACGTCTATGCCCACCTTATGAAGGACCGGAATCCAGAAACAGCTTGTCGACTGTAAAATGTGGTTTTTTGAGGGAATGGTAGCAAAATGGTAGCAGAAATGAAGAAAGGGGTTACGATCTGAGCCGCAACCCCCTGAAATTACTGGTAGGCACGCGGGGATTTGAACCCCGGACCCCTACCGCGTCAAGGTAGTGCTCTCCCCCTGAGCTACGTGCCTATGGGGTAATATGATTCATATAACCTGCAACGCAGCCCACGTCAAGATGACGAGGACCTCAGGCACATAAAAAAAAGCAAGGGCGGTCTTGGACCATTGCAGCCGCTTCCCCAGGTAGGCGAGGAAGCGCCGGTA
>DZCR01000130.1 GCA_022736495.1 Desulfobacca acetoxidans | reverse complement strand
TCAAACCCGCCCATAAAGCCGTCAAGGCCTATTTCGACGAACTCCAGGCCGTCGCGCATCTCGATTTCTACGATGAAGGCGCAGTCTCTCCGGCCTTTGCCGAACTCCTGCGTCATTGCGCCCGCCAATTCCGCCTGACTCTAGTGGAGCAATTTCCCCTGGCCCGCTCCGGCCGCAATCTCCGGGTGGACGGCGCCCTGGTGGACGACTTCAAAATCCCCCACGGCTACTGGGAGGCCAAGGACACCAAAGACGACCTGGACAAGGAGATTCAGAAGAAATTCGCCGCGGGCTACCCCCGCGACAACATCCTCTTTCAAGCCCCCCATCGCGCCGTCATCTATCAGGATGGCCGGGAATATTTCAACCAGGATATCTCCCGGCCTGAACAACTCGTTGCCGCCCTGCAAACCTTTTTCGCCTATCAGCCGCCCCATTTCGAGGAATGGCAACAGGCCATCAGCGAGTTTAAGGATAAGCTGCCGGAGCACGCCGCCGCCCTCCTGGCCCTGATCCGCGCCGAGTATAAGACCAATAAGCTCTTTATCCGGGCCTTTGACGACTTCGCCACTCTCTGCCGCCAGGCCCTTAACCCCAACCTCGCCGATGCCGCGGTGGAGGAAATGATCATCCAGCACATCCTCACCGAGCGCATCTTCCGGAAAATCTTCGCCAACCCCGATTTCGTCAAGCGCAACATCATCGCCCGTGAGATCGACCGGGTCATCGAGGCCCTCACCTCCCAATCTTTTAGCAGCGAGGCCTTCTTAAAAAAGCTGGACCGCTTCTACCACGCCATCGAAACCACCGCCGCCGGCATCGAGGATTACTCCCAGAAACAGGGCTTCCTGAATACCGTCTATGAGCGCTTCTTCCAAGGCTTTTCCGTCAAGGTGGCCGACACCCACGGCATCGTCTACACCCCCCAGCCCATCGTCGATTTCATGGTGCGCTCCGTGGACCATCTCCTGCGCGTCGAATTCGGCCGCTCCCTGGGCGATCCCGGCGTCCACATCCTGGACCCCTTCGTCGGCACCGGCAACTTCATCATGCGCCTTATGCGGGAGATTCCCAAGACCCGGCTCGACCCCAAGTACGCCGCCGAACTCCACTGCAACGAAGTCATGCTGCTGCCCTACTACATCGCCTCCATGAACATCGAGCACGCCTTCTTCGAGGCGACCGGAACCTACAAACCCTTTGAGGGCATCTGCCTGGTGGACACCTTCGAACTGGCGGAAGCCAAACAGCCGTCCCTTTTCGCCCAGGCCAACCTGGAACGGGTGGAGCGCCAGCGCCAGACCCCCATCTTCGTCATCATCGGCAACCCGCCCTATAATGCCAAACAACTCAATGAAAACGACAACAACAAAAACCGCAAATATCCGGTCATTGACGCCCGGGTCTCCGAAACCTACGCCAAAGATTCCAAGGCCACCAATAAAAACGCCTTATCCGATATGTACGTCAAGGCCATCCGCTGGGCCAGCGACCGGATTATCAAAAACCAGGAAGGCATCGTCGCCTTTGTCTCCAATGACAGCTTCACTGACCAGATCGCCTTTGACGGACTGAGGAAAAATCTGGTCCGGGATTTTGACCAGATTTATGTCCTGGACCTGGGCGGCAACGTCCGTAAAAACCCCAAGCTCTCCGGCTCCACCCACAACGTCTTCGGCATTCAGGTGGGGGTGAGCATCAGCTTCTTTATCCGCAAAGCCCCCGCCCCGTCCCTTGTCGCGGCTGACCTTGCAGGGGCTGACCCATGTGTCCGCCCTACCTCAATTGCCCTCTCCCCCCCGCGGGGGGAGAGGGTTAGGGTGCGGGGGGGAGGCGCTGGTACTGCCCCCTCCGGCCCCCCTGAACGCACCTCAGGTTTTTCGGCTCGAACCAAATCAGCCCGGATTTTTTACGCCGCGCTGGACCCGGACTGGCGCAAGGAACAGAAATACGACTTTTTGGACCAGCAGGGGGATTACGCCAATATCCCCTGGCAGGAGATCGAGCCGGATAAAAACTATACCTGGTTGACGGAGGGGTTGCAGATTGATTTTGATTCATTAATAAAGTTAGTAAGTACAGAATCAAAAGAACTTACTAAATTATTTAATAGTTTTAGCAATGGAATAAAGACGAATAGGGATGCCTGGGTCTATAATTTCAACAGTGATTATTTATTAAAAAATATAGAAAGATTAATTACTACTTTCAATGAACAAGTTACCAAGTGGGTTGTGCTTTCTCCAAAGCCAGCGATTGACGCTTTTGTTCTCAATGAAGATAAAAAAATCAGTTGGTCTGAAGGCTTGAAAAATTGTCTTAAACGACATATCCACCTTATAATTAGTTCAAATAATGTGAGAAGTTCCCTCTATCGGCCTTTTGTCAAACAATCTCTCTATGTTGATCAATATCTTATTGAACGCCGCTATCAAATGCCGGTTATATTTCCTTTAAATGATAATGAAAAAGAAAATCGTATAATTTGCGTTAATTCTACAGAAAAGCCGTTTAACTGCATCATTTCTAATATTATTCCCGATTTACATTTATGCGGTGGGTTCGGCTCATCAACCCAATGCTTCCCCTTCTACACCTACGACGCCGACGGCGCCAATCGCCGGGAAAACCTCACCGACTGGGCCTTACAGGAATATCGCACCCATTACCACGATGAGACTATCGCTAAATTGGACATCTTCCATTATGTCTATGCCCTCCTGCACCATCCCGCCTACCGCGAAAAATACGCCGCCAACCTCCGCCGGGAACTGCCCCGTATCCCCTGGGCCCCGGATTTTTGGGGCTTCGCGCAGGCCGGGGCGCAACTGGCCGAACTCCACGTACACTATGAGCAGCAGCCGGAATATCCCCTGAGATATGTAGAAAAAGAGGGCGCACCCCTCAACTGGCGGGTTGACAAAATGAAACTCACCCCGGCCAAAACCGCCCTCATCTACAACAACTTCCTCACCCTGGAGGGCATCCCGCCCCAGGTCTTTGAATACAAACTCGGCAACCGCGCCGCTCTCGATTGGGTCATCGACCAGTACAAGGTCAGCACCGATAAACGCAGCGGCATCACCAACGACCCCAACCGCTTAGACGACCCCCAATACATCGTCCGCCTCCTGGGCCAGGTCATTACCGTCAGCCTGGAAACCCTGCAAATTGTCAACCACCTGCCCCCGATAGACTAATTTTGCCGAACTCGTAAAAGTCATTTTCCCCTCCCCTGGTGGGAGGGGATTAAGGGGAGGGGGAAAGGCATTGTCCCTCGTTCCCAAGCTCCAGCTTGGGAACGCCAGTTTCCCCCCATCCTCCGCTCCGTCAATTCTGCTCCTAAAAACCCCCCTTTGAAAAAGGGGGATTGGGGGGGATTTGTCTTTTGCTCCCTCCCCCTTGCTGGGGGAGGGTTGGGGTGGGGGTGATTTCCTGCCTTTCGTCCTACCCTTGCTGGCCCACCCTCACCTCCCCTGATAACCTGACACCCATCCGGCACCATCCGGAAATTCCCGTCATAGAGCTAATCTATGGTAAAACGCTGTTCTATCTGTTCCCATGAATCCACGGTTGAAATCAATCGCAGCTTGCGGGCCGGTGTCCCATACCGCGAACTGGCCGCGAAATTTGGCCTCAGTCCTTCCGCCCTCTGCCGCCACGCCAAGCACATCGCTCGCCAGCGCGAAACCCACCTCCATCAGCAAGACCGGGAGTACCAAAAAAGCATCTTGGAAAAACTCGAACTCCTGGATCATCGGCTGGACCGCCTCTTCAATTCTGCCCATGACCTCCGCTCCCTTAACGTCTCCCTGGGCTGCATCCGCGAGTCCCTCCGCCTGATCTCTATCTTGGACCGCTGCCG
Organism: Desulfobacca acetoxidans; assembly: GCA_022736495.1. Next base: position 5,404 of record DZCR01000130.1, on the reverse strand, counting down.
CCTGGCTCGATCATGATGTTTCCGTTCCGCTACGGCTCGGAATTTTTACGAAATATCCTGAGAAAAAAAAGGGTTGCCCCTAAACAATCCCGGCACTAATCGGCACCCGAACGCAACCATTTGCGGCTCGGAATTGGTTTGGTGAAACGGAGAGCAGGTCAAAGCTCCTAAAATCATCGGCATAATCCGAATTTTCCTTCCAAATGATGCAAATCAAAAATATCATATTGATATATCAGGATTTTTATGGAAAACCGAAAACGGCAAAGAGAAAATGGCATAAAAAAAGGGGCACCGCTCCGACGGTGACCCGGGTGCTTCCTTTATTCCCCTCTCCCCTCGGGGAGAGAGGGTCAGGGTGAGGGTGAAAGGGCTCCCCCACCCTCCCTGATCAATTATATCACGGCATACCCCCCGGCGGCCTTGGTAGCCGCGGCCTCGGCCCGTTTGGCCCTCCACATGGCGCCCAGGATGATGAAGGCGCCGCCAAGCAGGGCGAAACACATAACGAGAAAGCTGGCTTTCATGAGGATATTGATCGTGGGCTCCGGCATAGACATCAACCCCAGGTTAGTCAGATACTTGGGGATGGCCAGGGCCCGGCTCACTGCCACGACCAGCATGATGCTGCCCATGACGACCTTAATCATGTGTTCTTTGACGTAGGTGGTGCCGATGGCTCCTAACTGCACGCCCAACAGAGAGCCGGCCAGGATGATCAAGGTCAGGCGGATATCCACCATTCCGTGCATGGCCCATTTGATCGTACCAAAAAATCCCATGACAAAGGCAATGACCAGCTCGGTGGCTGAGGCTGCCAGGCCACCCACCCCCAGGCCGTAGATCATGCCGGGCACGCCGATGAACCCGCCCACTGCGATGGTGGCCGCCATCATGCCGGTGGCAAAGCCGATGGGGATGGTGAACCATATAGAAATGCGGACATTGGCGGTCTTAAAGTGAATCATCGGCGGCAGATTGATGGATTGCAGCCACTTGGCCAGAGCCCCAGTCTTATCTTCACCGCTGTCCTTGGAGGTCTTCCAGGCGTCATAGAAGACATAGCCGCCCACTACCACGAGGATAATTACGAAGGACAGGCTGACATAAAGATTCGAGCCGGCCTCGCCCCACCTGGCCAGAATCCACTCCTGAATCTTGATGCCGATCCACACCCCCACGCCGGCGGAGGCCGCCATGATCAGGCCCAATTTGATGTCCACCTGGCCGTACTTCCAGCGCTTGTATGCTCCCACCATGGCCTTGGGGAATTTATGACACATATTGCTGGCGACGGCGATGGTCCCGGGGACGCCCAGGCTCATCATGCCAGGGGTTAGCACAAAGGCGCCGCCGGAGCCGATGAAGCCGCTTACCAGGCCGCCGATGAAACCTACGACAAATAAGAATGTTATCGTCCACACGTTCAAATCGATAAATTGCAGGGTGGTGGCGACGTCATGCATGGTCTTGCCTCCTTTCAGATCATCCGGTCAACATATAAGAAGATACGGGTTAGGCATTCAACTGAATCTGCGGGCGGGGACGCTTTCTCGGCGCCGGCCGCTTCGGAGCCACCCGGGGCTGAACTTTCTTCGTGGCCTCGATCCCCAGCAACGACCACAGGTTTGAGGCAAACGCCCCGTGCACAAACGAGACCGCGAACACCGTGACAATGGGCAGCGCCGCATAGATGCCGCCTTTGGTGAAGTATTTCATGACGGTCGTGGAGTTGGTGAACACCGCGGCGTAGAGGGCCGCGACCCCCAGCCCCAAGCCGATGGTCTTGCCGATCAACTTGCCTCTGTCCCTGGTCTCATGTTCTTTAGCCATGATCTGTTCTCCTTGATATCCTGAGATACTGAAGACTGGGAGAGGAATCTCTCCAGTAATTTCCTCGTCCTTGATACCTGCATCGGTGATGACGAAGTCGATGCGTTTAACTTCATGGTTCAGGTCCTTGATGGCCTCGGTGAGTTCCTCAAATCTCACTACGTGTTCGCCATAGATTCCCTGGCTCGCCAATTCAGCCTCCACCGAGGACCAGGAGGTCCGAGCCCGTTCGCTAAATTTCCCCCGGAGATGCTGGTTGTAAGGGGAAAAAAACTTGCCGCTCTGGGCCAGGGCAGGATTGACGTTCATGGCGATAATGTCGTAACCCAAACGCTGCGAGAGGTTAACCGCATAATCAACTACCCCGTTGGTAAAGGCGTAGTTCTTGGCCACCACCAGGATCTTCCGCTTAACCTCATGCCGATTGTTGGAGGCCGCAGAACCGCCATCTCCCTGTCCAGACACTCCGGAACTCGGGCTGATGGAATTCCCATCTCCCGCCTTTCCGCCTTTGCTTCTTTTCTGTATAAAGTTCATCATGGTTTTGACCTTCCCCTCTGTTTCCTTTTGCCCACCTGGATCGGGGGGAGTGGTTCTTGCCTTTATATACATACAAGAACCTTGCCAAAATCGACTTTATATTTAACTTATTGGTTTTACTATTATATTAGCTAATAGCCTTAAAGACTCCCCTGTTTTATGGGGTTGCACTATGCAACAATCAGAATACATAAACTTTGATTAATAATAAATTCAGCATAATAGATATCATTGCACCATCTACCCCAAAGTATTGCATAAAGCAACACTATTTTAATCATTTCAGAGCTGATAAGAATTTTAATAGAAAAATCATAAATTTAAAAAAACTATCCCCCAACCTTGCATTGCTGTTCCCGGCATAATCTTTTATAATTATTTAAGTTTGCCTTAACCTCAGAAAGGTATCCCGTCATGGGTTTTTTCCGCAAAGAAAGCGAAGAGGAACGCCCCAAGCCAGCCCAGGAATTGGTGGAATTGCGCACTGCCGTGCAAAAGGCTCATTTGCCGGAAGCGGTGGCCGCCATTGCCCTCAAGGAGTTGGAACGGATTGACAAAACCGATCCTTCCGTGGCCGAATACTCCATCGGCATCAACTACTTAGATTATCTGATTTCCCTCCCCTGGAACCGCTTCACGGAAGATAACCTGGACCTGAAGAGGGCCGAGCGCATCCTGGCCGCGCAACACTATGGGCTCCAACCCGTCAAAGAACGCATCCTGGAGTATCTGGCGGTGCGGACCCTGTGCAGCGTGCAAACCTCCCAAATTTTGGTGGTGGACGACGAGGAAATCGCCCGGACCAATTTGGAATATATTCTGCGCAAAGAGGGCCACCAGGTCAGTACCGCGGCCAATGGCATGGAAGCCCTGGAAAAGGTCAGGGACCAGGAGTTCGACGTCATCCTTACCGACCTGAAGATGGAGAAGATGGACGGCATTCAGCTGCTGGAATCCGTCAAACAGGTCGCCCCCCATACCGAAATCGTCATGGTCACCGGCTATGCCACGGTCAGTTCCGCAGTGGACGCCTTGAAAAAGGGCGCGGCTCACTACCTATCCAAGCCTATCAAACTGGATGAGCTGCGGACTACGGTGCGGGAGATCATTGGCAAAAAGCGCCACATGCAGATGAACCGGGGACCTGTCCTGTGCTTCGCCGGCCCCCCTGGCACCGGCAAAACTTCCATCGGTCAGGCCATCGCCGAGGCCCTGGAACGCAAGTTTGTCCGCCTATCCCTGGCCGGTCTCCGGGACGAGGCGGAGTTGCGGGGCCACCGCCGCACCTACGTGGGGGCCATGCCCGGCCGCATCATCAACGAACTCCGGCGTCTGGAGGTTAAAAACCCCGTGTTCATGCTGGACGAGATTGATAAGATCGGCCAGGACTTTCGGGGTGATCCGGCCTCGGTGCTCTTGGAAATCCTGGACCCCCAGCAAAACTCCAATTTTGTGGACCATTACGTGGACGTGCCTTTTGACCTGTCCGGCGTCATGTTCATAACCACCGCCAATGTAGTAGAGAACCTGCCGGCGCCCCTTTTGGATCGCCTGGAAGTCATCTATTTTCCCGGCTACACCGAGCACGAAAAAGTCCAGATTGCCAAGAATTTCCTGATTCCCCGCCAGCTTCGGGAGCACGCCTTGGGTCACCTGGGGATAGTATTTTCCGATGGCGCCATTGCCAAGATTATCCGCGGCTATACCCAGGAAGCAGGTTTGCGCAACCTGGACCGGGAAATGGCCATGGTCTGCCGCAAGCTAGCCCGCATCTGCGTCCAGGGTAAGGGCACCTGCACCTTAAGCGTCGACGAAGACCTGGTGGAAAAGTTCCTGGGCCCTCGGAAATTCAGCCATCAAGTTGCCGAGGTCGGTAATCAGGTGGGGGTGACCACGGGACTGGTCTGGACCGAGTTCGGCGGCGAGATCATCTTTGTTGAAGCCACCCGCATGCGGGGTCACAAGCAGTTACTCCTCACGGGCTCCCTGGGCTCCGTTTTACAAGAGTCGGCCCAGACCGCGCTGAGCTATATCCGCAGCCACGCTGAGCAGTTCGGCCTCGACCCGGACTTTTTCACCGACAGTGACATCCACATCCACCTGCCCTCCGGGGCCATTCCCAAGGAAGGACCCTCTTGCGGAATCACCATCGCCCTGGCCCTGCTCTCACTGCTCACCGGGCGGCCGGCCCGCCGGGACGTGGCTTTAAGCGGTGAGGTGACCCTTTCCGGTCGCATCCTGCCGGTGAGCGGCATCCGGGAAAAGGTCCTGGCCGCCCAACGGGCCGGGGTTCAGGTGGTGGTGTTCCCCAAGCAGAATGAAGTGGATGTCGTGAACCTGGAAGAAGAAGTGAAGGCCGGAGTGGAGATCGTTTTGGCTGAGGCGATCGAGCCGCTGGTGGATCTGGTGCTGCTTCCAAAAAAGGAATAGGGGGATGAAATTGAAACTGGGGGTCTCAGGACTGTAATATTTCCCGAACCGCTTGGCTTAATTCAGCGGGCCGGAAGGGCTTTTGCAAGAAAACGGCGTCAGAGCCAAATTTATTGGCGGAAGCGAGAATACCTGAGTCATATCCAGACATATAAATTACTTTGATCTCAGGTTGTAATAACCGCAGACGTTCAGCCAACTCCTTGCCACTCATGCGCGGCATAACCACGTCAGTCAAAACCAAATCTATCGGCCCGCCGTAACCTTGCCAGACCAGCATGGCTTCATCACCATCCTGAGCCTCTAAGACGTTATAACCCTCTTTTCTCAAAATTTGGCAGATCAGGGGCCTTAACATATCCCCATTTTCCACTACCAAGATAGTTCCAGGATTAGGCATAACCTGCTTCACAAAAGACATCAAGCTGAGGATAATCAACCGTACGCTATATTTTGTTTCCCGATAAAAAGGGTTTTCTCTTTACTATTGAGGAAATTTTCGGAAGGATGCGTGCCTGAGAGGTTAGAACTTTTTCGGCTTTATTACAACATATTTTATAACTTATTCCGAATAATACCCATGGAAATTAGCTCTTTGTCT
>DZCR01000129.1 GCA_022736495.1 Desulfobacca acetoxidans | reverse complement strand
TAATTCCAAGAGACTCTACTGACTGCCGTTTTCAGTTCACACGCCGTTTCCCTGCCATCACGCAACGGGCTGATAAAAGTTGACAAAATGCGCCGGTTGACTGCGCACCAAATCAAAGGCGAGATCGAGAAAGACGTCCTTGCCCCGCATTCTCTGGTTGAAATGAGAGACAATGACGTCACCCAGATAAGAATAGAGGTCAAGCAGCGGCAGGGGAAACTGACAGCCCTGGCAGATTGTCCCCTGCCGGAGAAAATCATCCACCGTGTCCATGGCGGCCAGTTGCCCGGACTTCTTCAGTGCCGCCAACAAATGATGCCCGGCGACATCACGACGGGACGCGCGCATCTTCGGGCCGTTCCAAATGTCGGCAAAACTTGTGCCCCCAGGGGTTACGGTGCCGAAATCCCAGTCCGATTCCCATGGCGCGCAACAGGGGGAAAGACTGCCGTCGGCATTGATCACCGAATAAAAATAGTGCCAGCCACAGCTCAACTCCGGACGCGTAACAATGGAACCGGGAACAAAGGGTTTGGCTCTCTGCGCAAAGCAGTCCTCCAGGATTTCCCCTTCCCGGTAGGTGGGCAGGAATTCCTGGCGCATCGCTTCGGTCAACCCTGCCTCCCGGCGCACGAATTCAATTCCCCGCTCGGCGCAGAAGCCGCGCGCCGCCTCAATCTCAGTTTCATTAAAGCGAAAGACCAGAAAATTCCAGACAATCTCCGTCGCCGCCCCCAGCCGGTCACGGGCCGCCGCCAGCCGCAGGAGATTGTCCCGGGCCAGTTCAAAACGGCCCCGCACCCGGTAACGGCCATAGGTCTCCTGACTGAAGCCGTCAATGGAGGCCTCAATACGGTCAAGACCGGAAGTCATCAGCTCCTCGATTGTTTTATCACTCAGGGGCAGGGATAAATTGGTGTGGATGTCAACAGCGACATCCCGCTCCACCAGCTTGCGAATGAAAGAGCTTAGATGGGGATTCAGCAGCGGCTCACCCCAGTTATAGAGATGGACAAAAAAAAGAAACTCTCCCAATTCAGCCAGGATGGTATCAAAAATTTCCGGGCTCAGCAGGGTCCTGCGAGAGCGGTAATAATCGCGCCCCTGTCCAACTAAGCCGGCATTCTCCAGGCCGGTAGGGCACGCCGGGCATTGCAGTTGACACAGAGATGAGGGATCGAGAAGCAACACAAATGGCCGGGAGCGGACCACCTCAACCCGCTGGGCCCGTTCATAATGGGCCAGCAAAAAATTTTCAAAGGCGGGACGGGACTGTTTTCTCGGCCGCAGGGACATCAGGACATCTCCGGGGGGTGCGAAAAAGGACGTCGGGCACTGATAATATAGGCGTAGAAGGGAACAGCGGGATCAGCGGACGGCAGCTCCGGCCAGTAAAACCCGGCGGGAAGCCAGGGCCGGTCATGCACCACGATATTCTCAAACCCGGCCTCCCCGAGCCGGGCGACAACATCCGCCTCGCAGAACAGACGCATCTCCAGGGTGGCCCCCTCTCCACCGTGAAAAACCGGGTTATCATAGGTCTCCAGGATACCGGCCCGGGTGCGGTTCACCAGAATTTTCCGCCCCTGGAAGGGAAGGATTTCATACTCATGCAGATTCGGATAATGTTCCACGGTTTTTGACCCATGGGTAGTGGGGACGCTGAACACCAGTACCCCGCCCGGCTTCAGAAGTAACCGCAGATTATCAAATCCCTGCTGCAAGGGCGGCAGAATATGCTCAAAGACATCAGAGCTGATGACAAAATCATATTTTCGTTGCTGCTCCATGGCCGGTTGTTGAATATCCAACCGCGGATCCCGGTCATAAAAGGTGTTTTCATACCTGAATTTCTCCGCGAGCAGGCCCGCGTACCGGGGCCAGTCACTCATCCCGAGACCAGTGATTTTTCTCTGCCGCGGCCATTTGCGCAGACATTCATAGCCGTCATAACCGATCAGCCCGCCCAGCACATGAATAATTCCCCGAAAACGGGCATTGGATCCGCACATCGAGCAGAGCGCCAGTTCCCGATGAAACCGGCTGCTCTCCAGCCGGTTTTTTTCGCCGCAGATATTGCAACGATAGTCAATAATCTCGATTTCCGGGGGCAACTTCATCATTAATCCTTTCTCTTTCCAGTGGACCCGCCTTAACCACGGACGATTCACGAAGCAACCGATCCTCAATCATGCGGCGCACGACATCCGGCATGGCTAAAGTAGCCTTCCAGCCCAGGCGCCGGGCGGCACGGCCGGGATCGGCCCTGACAATCATGATATCGGCGGGACGGAGCAACCCGGAATCAGCCACCGTGTACTTCCGCCAGTCCAGCCCGAAAAAGGCAAAGGCCTGCTCCACGAACTCACGCAGGGCAAAGGTCTTGCCGGTGGCCAGGATACAGTCCTCCGGTTCATCCTGCCGCAGCATTTTCCACATGCCGTCAACATACTCGGGAGCCCACCCCCAGTCTCGCTGGATTTCGATATTACCCAGGCGCAGCTCGGAGGCTCGGCCGGCGGCAATGTCAACGACGGTACGGATAATCTTGCCGGTTACAAACTGATCCGGGCGCAGAGGGGACTCATGGTTGAACAGGATGGCTGAGCAGGCATGAATGCCATAGGCCTCTCGATAAATCCGGGTCTGCCAGAAGGAAGCGGCCTTGGCTGCAGCATAGGGGCTGCGGGGTTGAAACGGCGTGTCTTCGGTGGCCACCTCTCCACCGGTATCGCCGAAACAGTCCCCGGACGAGGCATTGAGAAAGCGAACCGGCAAGCCAAGGACACGCACTGCCTCCAGCAGATTCAGACAACCGACGGCCGTGCCGGTAAAGGTCTCCTTTGGTCTCGCAAACGAGTGGCCCACCGAACTCTGGCCGGCAAAATGATAGATCTCACTTGGAGCCAGGGACTCCAGAAAAGCCTGAACCCCATTATCATCCTCAAGGGCAAGGGTTTTCACCAAGACCTGTCCGGTGGCAGTCACGCCCAGCCGGTGAAGATTGTCAAGAGCGCTGTCCGGGGCTGCGGACCGGGTGGTTATCACTACACGGCAGCCTTTTTCCAGGAGCAACTTCGTTAAATAGGCACCATCCTGACCGCTGCCGCCGGTGATAAGTGCCATTTTCCGCCCGCTGTCCGACTGCTTTTTCATAACCCACCTCCTCCCGGACGCCGAAGGCCTTATTCACGGGGTTCAAACACGGAAAAACCGCTGGTTCGGCACAGATGATCACGGACGGCCTCCTGAAGGTCATGCCGGATCATCTCCGTGACCATCTCCTCAAAGGTAATCCGCGGCGACCAGCACAGATCCTGGCGGGCCTGTGCAGCATTGCCAAGCAGGGATTCCACCTCGGCAGGCCGGAAATAGCGGGAATCGATCTCTACCAGACAGTCACCGGGCTGAACCCGCAGACGAACATCAATGCCGGGAGGACACAAAGCCGGCAATCGATCCGCATCGACTCCTGCTACAATACCCTTTTCCGCGAGGCCCTCTCCCTGCCACTCCAGGGTAATACCCAGTTCACGGGCTGAAATATCGACGAAATCACGGACTGAATGCTGCCGGCCGGTGGCGATAACGTAATCCTTCGGCACCTTCTGTTGCAGCATCAGCCATTGCATCTCCACATAATCCCTGGCATGTCCCCAGTCCCGCCGAGCATTGAGATTCCCAAGATATATTATTTTTTGCATACCGATGGCGATCCGGGCCAGTCCCCGGGTAATTTTGCGGGTAACAAAGGTTTCCCCGCGCAGCGGCGATTCATGATTGAAAAGAATGCCGTTACAGGCATACATGCCATAGGCCTCCCGGTAATTAACGGTAATCCAGTAAGCATACAGCTTAGCACAGGCGTAAGGGCTGCGGGGATGGAAAGGGGTCGACTCGGTCTGGGGGGACTCATGAACCTTGCCGAAGAGCTCGGAGGTCGAGGCCTGATAGAATCGGCTTTTTTTTCCCATGCCAACGGTGCGTAGCGCCTCAAGTAATCGCAGAGTGCCGAGGGCATCGGAGTTGGCGGTGTATTCCGGAGACTCAAAGGAAACCTTGACATGGCTCTGGGCGGCCAGATTGTATATCTCGTCCGGCTCGACCTTTTGAATAATCTGGATGAGGTTGGTGGAATCGGTCATATCTCCATAGTGGAGAAAAAAATGGGAGTTTTCCTCATGGTGACCTTGATACAGATGATCGATCCGGCCGGTATTAAACATGGAGGAACGCCGCTTGACCCCATGGACTTCATACCCGCGCTGCAACAAAAATTCAGCAAGATAGGCACCATCTTGCCCGGTTACACCGGTAATAAGAGCTTTTTTCATATCCACCCTTCTGGTTAAAATTATCAAAACGGCCCGCTAAGGCAATTTACTCATTATTCAATTCTGCCAAATTGTTTTTCATGCGAAACGGCAGCGCCATCGGTCATACACTCATCTCCCCGTGCGTACCTGCCAATGGCATAGGCAAGATCGGTTCTGGTCTGCTGCCGGTACTTCAGGGCGTCCAGCCAGGTAATTTCCGCCCGGGTGCGCCGCAGTTCGGCGTCCAGCAGGTCACGCAGGGAACCGACACCGAGTTCCATGGCCTGGCCGGCCAGCTTCCAGGCATCGGTCGCCTGACGGACGGTGTCGGAGGCGGCCGCAATCCGGGCCTCGCTGTCCTGCCACTGAGAATAAGCGGTGCGCACCTCGGTATCAACCACCTTGTCAGTATCAAGCTGCTGCTGACGCATTTTTTCCACGGTCAAGCCTTGACGACGCCAGGCGGCAATATTTTTCCCCCCCTGAAACGGCTGCATGACCACGCGCAGGGTCACACTGTAATAGTCGCGCTGTTCGTCGGGGTAGCGAATATTCTCGTAATCATTGGCGTAATCGGTCCAGTTACCCTCCAGGCTGGCGCGGGGCAGGCTCTGGGCCGCGACCTGAATCTTTTCCTGCTCGGCCATCTTAATGTCCAGATCGGCCATCTTCAGATCGGGCCGTTGACGGCGGGCAATCTCCAGACATTCGATGAGCGGCGGAAAATTAGACTCACCATCCTTCTCCAGAGAGCCGTCAAGAACCAGTTCGTCAGGAGTGGGTAGGGCCAGCCAGTGAGCCATGCGGGCCCGGGCCGTGGCCAGACCGGTAAAAGCTACATCCCGTTGCTGAATGGCGGAGGAAAGTTCGACATCCACTTCCAGCAGGCGCAAGCGGGTGACAAGTTGGCGCTCATACCAGGCGTTGGCAACCTCTTTCTGCCGTTGCAGGCGGGTAATGGCCGCCTCCCAAAGCTCAACCAGGGCCTGACCGTACAGTACAGCATAAAAATCACGACGAATCTCCCGAATCACCTGGGCCTGCACAGAGCGCAATCGCATCTGCTGGGAATCCAGGCCGAAATTAGCCCGTCTGACTCCCGCCACCCCGGAAAACGCGGAAAACAAGGGCTGACTGAGGGTTATGCTGGTGCTGTTACTGGTCTGGTCAAGGTAGTCGGTATTCCATTCCCTCGGCGAATTATTGGTCAACTGATTTTCCGAATAGCCAAAACCGAGGGTTGGCAGGAAATCCCCCCAAGCGCCATACACATCTTCACGGGCTTCGCCAACGCCCAAGGCATGGACCTTCAACTGTGGATTTTCGGCCAGGGCCCGATCAATAGAATCCTGCAGGGTCAAAGCTTCCGCTACCGCCCCGGTACTGGCCAGCAACAAAAACAGAAGGGCTGGAACTATGCGTGCTCTACTCATCATCGACTTCTCTCACGTTTCCCGCAGGGCCTGGTCAAATCGTTCCAGAAGCGGCTCCAGAATATAATCCAGGACAGTGCGCGGCTCTGTATAAATAAAGACCGTGGCCGGCATGCCGGAAGTCAGGTAGAGCTTGTTGTTCTCAAGTTCGGCCCGGTCCACGGACACATGAACGACATAAAAGCTCATCTGTCCGCCGCCGGTATTCTGGAGCAGACGGTCCGCGGAAACATAGATGACCTTGCCCTTGATCTTGGGTGTAGTCCGCTGGTTAAAGGCCAGAAGCTGGACATCGGCATCCTGCTGGTCATGCACCTGGGTAATATCCTTGACCTGAATCCGGCATTCGACAATCAGCCTCGATTGTTCCGGCACGATATCGAGCAGGGCCTGCCCTGGCGCCACCACACCGCCCACCGAATGCACATTCATGGCCACCACCTCGCCGTCCATGGACGCGGTCACGGTCAGACGCTCACTGGCATCGAGGAGGGGCTGCAACTGCTGCTGCCGATCGGACTGTCGCTGCTGAGACTCTGACAACCTGGTCACCGCCTCGTGCTGGTACTCGGCCTCCAGAGCGCTGATCCGGAGCTGATACTCCGCTATCCTCTGCCGCAGTTCGGCCAGCGACCCCTGGAACTGGGCAAGCTGGCCATGGTTTTCAGCCAGGACCCGCTCCAGCGACAGGATCGCCGTCTTGTCGATAAAACGCTCCTTGAGCAGCGGCCTCTTGGCGGCCAGCTCTTCTTCCAGGGCATCGATAATGTCCTGCTGGGCGGACAGACGGTGCCCCAGGCTGGTTTCCTGCTCCTTCAACTGCTGAATCTGTTTTCGCAGCAGTCCGGTCTGATTGTCCAGGCTGGTGCGGCGGGAACTGAAGAGCTTGGTTTCGCTTTCTAAAAGTTCGCTGAATTTCTCAGGGGAAATATCAGGAAAGGACTCCGGCCATCGCGGCGCCACCCCCATCTCTTTTTCCGTCACCAGACGGGCAATCTCCAGGGCGCTGGCGGCAAGCTGGAGACGCAACTGCTCCACCCCGGCCATAACCCGTGAACTTTCCAGTTCGATCAGCGGCTGGCCGACCTTTACCCGGCTGCCGTTTTTGACCAGGATGGCCCGGACAATGCCGCCTTCCAAGTGCTGCACGGTCTTGCGCTCGGTATCGACTTTGATCTCGCCGCTGGCAATGACCGCCCCCGAAATCTCGGCCACGGAAATCCACACCCCGCCAAGGCCAAAAAAAAGGGCAACAATGAGCAGACCGGCATGGATAATTCGACGGGTATCGGTATAACTCACCTTGAGTTCGGGGAGGGGGGCATTCTCATCCTGCAGACGGCTGTACTCCTCGTCGCTGAGATCATTGGGAGAAAACCGTTTCAGGAGAAGGGCAAATCTATTCTTCATTCTATTCACACACAGGCTTTTGGGAAATCGGAAAACGGCTTATCACACACATCCGGAATCAATGGCGGGATCAAGCGTCAAATCAGGCATTTTGCGGCTCCGGCGAAGGCAGCGAGTCGGCCTGGGATGTGGCTTTCTGCTGGGCGGCAGCGGCCTGCTGCTGGGCTGCCTGCTGAATCTCCATCAGTTTTTGAAAGACCGCATCCCGGGGGCCGAACATCTGCAGGCGACCATCCCGAATGAGCAGAATCTTGTCCATATGGGCCAACAAGGTGGGTTTATGGGTGACCACCACCAGGGTGCAACCCCGGGCTTTGAGTTTGGCCCAGGAAAGGATAAGGGCGTGTTCGCCCTCATCGTCAAGGCTGGAGTTTGGTTCATCGAGGATGATCAGGCTGGGTTCGCCATAGAGGGCACGGGCCAATCCGATACGCTGGCGCTGACCGCCGGAAAGCAGTACCCCGCCTTCCCCGATGCGGGTATCATACCCCTGAGGAAAATGTAGAATCAGATCGTGCAGATTGGCCATCTGGGCAGCAGCAATGACCTTTTCGGATTCCACCTCGCCCAGACGGGCGATATTCTCGGCCACGGTTCCGGGAAACAGCTCCACATCCTGGTCAAGATAACCGATATGGGGCCCGAGTTTTTCGTGATCCCAGGAGTAGACATCGGCGCCGTCCAGCCTCACCTTGCCGGCTGAGGCCGGCCAGATGCCCAGAAGCAGACGGCAAAGGGTGGATTTGCCGGCGCCTGAGGGGCCAATCAGGCCCAGGGCTTCACCGGGGTTCAGTCTGAAATCAATATTCTGCAGCAAATATTTCCCCCCCACGGCCAGGCTGACGTTTTCCGCCACCAGCAGCCCTTTGGGCGCTGGCAGCTCCATGTTGACATCCTTACCGCCCTCCTGCCGGGTCTTTTCCGTGAACAGCGCGTCCAGTCGCTTCCAGGCACCATGGGCCTCAATCATGCCCTTCCAGGAGGCAAGCCCCATTTGAACCGGGCTCAATGCCTTCCCCATGATAATGGAGGCGGCAATCATGGCCCCGGGGGTCGACTGGTTATCCAAGACCAGCCAGGCACCCACCCCGTAAATCAACACTTGCATGGACTGCTTGAGCCACGAGGACAGCACATTCAGCAGTCCGGCTTTACGACTGGCCTGGGTTTGCAGCTTGGTGACGGTATCATTGAATTTCTGCCAGCGATTGCTCACCCCGCCGATCATCCCCATACTCTGAACAGTGCGGGCGTTCCGGCGGGCGGACTCTACAAAGCGATTGGAAAAATTGGCCACCATATTCGCCGCTTCCATGGGTTTATGGGTAATTTTTTCATTAATCAGGGCAAAGATGACAATCAACACTGCTCCACCGGTGGCCACCAACCCAAGAAGAGGATGCAAAAGATAAATCGCTCCCAGAAAAAGAGGCGTCCAGGGGATGTCAAAAAAAACAAAAATAGCGGTGCCGGAGAAAAAATTGCGCAGAGAATTGACATCCCGGAGACTGGCCTGATTGGGCGCGGATCCGGTCAAGGCCGCCTGGCGAAGAATACTGGCCAGGACATCACTACTCAAGGCCTGATCAATAGCCACCGCGCAGCGCACCAAAAGCCGGGAGCGGACAAACTCCAGCGAGGCCAGTACCCCTAAAGAGGTAAGGGCGGCAATGGTCAAGGCCATGAGGGTGGGGATACTGTAACTGGAAAGAACCCGGTCATAAATCTGCAGCATATAAATAGAAAAAGTCAGTTGCAGGGCGTTAATAAACATACTGAAAAAAAAGCCATAGGCCAAATAGACACGCCACTGTTTCAAAAATTCTTGCACGACAACTCCTTTATCCTCGCATCACATCGATGCGCCAAAACAAAAAACTGGAAACACAGGGGACTACACCCTCATGAAAAATCAAAAAGATTTCCTTTTTACCTGCTTGCGGCGATAAAATAAACATATTCTCTTCTGGCGCTATAAAAATATTGTTTCTGAAGACAGCGGCCATCTTCAAAAGCCCTCACCGCATTCTTGCTTTGCCTCTTTTTATCAGGGAAAAACGGCCGGCAAAAAACCTTGACTTCATCTATCCACAAAAATATACTACAAATTATAGAGAAATTCGGCTTTAAGAAAGATAAAGAGGGCTTTAACCTTTCTCTGATTCAGAGAGCTGGTTCACCATCAAACAAGGAGAAGAAAGAAATGATCAAAAAAATTTCAACAACCGTTT
>DZCR01000012.1:12376-35038 GCA_022736495.1 Desulfobacca acetoxidans | reverse complement strand
CATTCGCAATGATTATCTCCAGAAGGCCTGGGCCAGAACGCCGGCAGTGCTGGCCGCCTGTCTGCCGGCCGAACCCACCGCGGCCGGCCTGCATTTTCAGGCCTTCGGTGAAGAATGTCTCCTGGCCGGGGAAGAGATCACCCTGGCTGGCGCCCCCGCCACCGGCCCAGAGGGCCTGCTGATCGCCCTTTATGCCAGCTTGGTGCCGGATTTGCCGGTGGACCTTGATTCTTTAAGGTCTTTCAGAGAATTGCCCAACAGCATGCCCTACCAGGGTGCCTTCGCCGCCAATAGCGAGCAGCCCTTTGTGCGCTGGGTAACCGCCATCCACCAACATCAGGAGAGACTGGCTGCGGTCTTTTCCGGCCGGATCAATGCTGATCCGCCCAGCGGCGACTTTTCCTTTACCTTATGCCCCTTGCCGCGGGTGCCGCTGTACTACATTTTTCATCTGCCGGATGAAGAGTTCCCGGCTTCGGTAACCTGCCTCTTTGCCGCCAACGCCCCCGATTTTATGCCCCTCGACGGCCTGGCGGACGTGGCAGAGTATACCGGTAAAAGAATAATTTCACTCGTGGCCGGAAAATAGGGGCGCCGCCGGCTGCACAAAAAATTAAGGGCGCGGCCCGCCGCGCCCTTATATCTTGATTAAGAATTACTCTTCCATTTCCAGGACCTGGACCAGCAGTTCAGCGATATCGTAGACCTTCACCGCCTCTTCCTTATCCCGGGCCTTGAGGCCATCCTCCAGCATAATGGTGCAGAAAGGACAGGAGACCCCGATGATCTCCGGATTCAGCGCCAGCGCCTGGTCGGTGCGGGCCTCGTTGATCTTTTGATTCCCCAAGGTCTCCTCCATCCACATCCGGCCACCGCCGGCCCCGCAGCAGAAGGATTTGTTGCGGTGGCGCTCCATCTCCTGCAATTGTAGACCCGGAATCGACTTCAGGATACCGCGGGGTTCTTCATAAAGTCCGTTATAACGGCCCAGGTAGCAGGAGTCATGGAAGGTGAGCCTCTTGTCCAGCCGCTGCCGCGGCTTCAGACGCCCTTTTCTGAGGAGCCGGTTCAGCAACTCGGCGTGATGATAAACCTCCCAGTTGCCGCCGAACTGGGGATACTCGTTCTTCAAACAGTTATACCCATGGGGACAGGTTGTAATGATCTTTTTAACGCCGTAGCCGTTAATGGTTTCCGTCAGGTCAGTGGCCATGGACTGGAACAGATATTCGTTGCCGATGCGCCGGGCCGTCTCGCCGCAGCACTTCTCCTCGGCCCCCAGGATGCCGAAACTCACCCCGGCCTGGTGGAGGAGCTTGACCATAGCGGCGGTGACCTTTTTGCCCCGCTCGTCGAAACTGCCGGTGCAGCCCACGTAAAACAGGTACTCCACTTCCGAATTCTCGGCCAGGGTTTGCACCCCCAGACCCTGGGCCCAATCGCCCCGGGTGGCGAAGGCCAGGCCCCAGGGGTTGGAGTTGGTCTCCCAGTTGCGCAACACCGTCTGGACCTCCGGCGGGAAATTGCTCTCCATAAGCACCAGATAGCGGCGCATATCCACGTACTTCTGGATGTGTTCGATGAACACCGGGCAGTGCTCCATGCAATTGCCGCAGCTGGTGCAGGACCAAATCTCGTCATTGAGACAGACCTCGCCCACCAGGACCTTGTTCAGTTCCGCCGAGGCGCCCTCCAGCGGTGGACCCTCTTTAGCTTCACCTTGCTCCAACAGCAGTTTGCCCTTAGCCAACAGGTGCTTTTTGAGATTATGGATGGTCTCTTTGGGGCTCAGGGGTTTGCCGGTGAGGGTGGCCGGACAGTTCTCGGAGCAGCGGCCGCATTCGGTGCAGGCATAAAGATCAAGGTTCTGCTTCCAGGTAAATTCCTCAATTTTAGAGACGCCATAGGTCTCCACCGACTCATCTTCCAGGTTCATTTTGGTGAGCTCACCGATGGGCCGGAAGCGGCGGAAGAAGACATTGGGAATGGCGCCGATGATGTGCAGGTGCTTGGAAAAGGGGATATAGACCAGGAAGCCCAGGATCACCAGGGTGTGGGCCCACCAGAAAAAGTTATACCAGCCTATCAGGCTCGGCTTCGACAGACCGGCAAAAATCCCGGAGAGGGCCACCGAGATAAAGGCGGCCTGGGGAAAGTAGCGACCGGTCTCCACCTGGGCCAGGCGGTATTCCACGGCACGGTCCCCAAACAGGAGGACAATCAACACCAGAATCAAGCCGATGATGATGCTGGCGTCCAGGTTGGCCGCCTGCTGGTCAGCAAAGCGCAGCCGTTCCGGTTTGACCACGAAGCGGCGGTAGAGGGAGATGCTTAGGGCCACGAGCACGCCGGCGCACAGCAAGTCTTGCAGCAGGTAGATAACCGCGGTGAGCGGCTGGCCCAGAAATTTCCAGTAGGCAAAACCATGGTAGAAACCGACCCCAAAGGTCTCCAGGCTGCCGATGGAGATGAAGATAAAACCCCAAAAGATGAGGAAATGGCCCCAGCCGGCTGGCTCCCGGAGCACGCGTCGCTGGCCCAGGACAAAGGTGACCACCCCCTGGAGGCGCCGGCCCAGCTGGTCGAAACGGTCCTCCGGCAGCCCCAGCAGCAAGATGCGGTAGAGCTTCTTGACGGTAAACCAAAAAAAAGCGATGGCCGCAATAAATATGAGTAAAAAAAGGAAATTAGCGGGAAAATACCCCGGTTGCATGAATAGCGCCTCCATGTTTAGTAATCAGTAATCTGTTAGAAAATCGACTGATCACTGGTTGCTTTCACTGATTACCGACTACTCATCCACAGGTTGCCTTGAGTTTTTTCACTTCGTCGAGGAAGGCCGGTAAGAACTGGAAGAGGTCCTCCACCACGCCGAAGTCCGCCTTGCTGAAGATGGGGGCCTCAGGGTCCTTGTTAACCGCCACGATGAATTTACTGGAGCCCATGCCGGCCAGGTGCTGGATGGACCCGGAGATGCCGCAGGCAAGATAGAGGATCGGGGTAACCACCTTGCCGGTCTGGCCCACCTGGTCCGCATGGGGGCGCCAGCCCGCGTCCACCGCGGCGCGGGACGCCCCGACGGCGCCGCCCAGCAGCTCCGCCAATTGCTCCAGAATGGCGAAGTTCTCGGAGCCCTGCATACCGCGGCCACCCGAAACAATGAACTGCGCCTCGGCGAGATCAACCTTACCTGCGGCGGCGTCGACACTCACCACCCGGCTCTTGGCGGCTGGCACAGTTACTGCCGGGGCTTCCACCGCGGCGCTTTTGGAGGTATCCGCCGGCAGGCAAGTCATCAAATTGGGCCGGCAGGAGGCCATCTGGGGGTAGGCGCCGGCGGCCCACTCATACCAGGCCAGGGCCTTGCCGGCATATACCGGCCGCCTGGCCTTAAGGGCGCCGCCGTCGATCTTTAGCTCAGTGCAATCCTGGGCCAGGCCGGCGCCCAGGCGCGCCGCCAGCCGGGCGCTCAGATCCTTGCCGTCCACCGAGGAGGCGCTGAGCACCACCTTGGGCTGCAAGGTGGTAAGGATCTCGGCCATCACCGGCGCATAGGTCTCGGCCAGGTAATCTTTCAACAGTGGCTGGTCCAACGCGTAAACCTTCTCCACCCCATAGTGGCCCAATTCCGCCGCGGCGGCCGTCACCCCGTCCCCCAGGGCAATGGCCGTGAGGGGCTCGCCGAGAGCGTCGGCCAACCGGCGGCCTTCGCTGGCCACCTCAAATGAGACGCGCCGAAAGGCGCCGCCCCGAAATTCGGTGATTACACATACTCCTTGTGCCACGATGATGCCTCCTATATTTCGAACCCTTGATAAGCATTTTTAATGGGGCGCAGGGCGTCACCCTATACTGCTGACCCCTAACCTCTGGCCCCTGTACCTAGATAACCTTGGCCTCTTCGTGGAGTAGACGCACCAACTCTTTAGCCTTGTCGGTGATGTCACCCTCCACCTTGATCCCGGCCTTCCGCGGCACCGGCATCTCCAAGGAGGCGACCTTGACCTTGGCAGCCGCGGCCCCCACTTGATCCGCCTCCAGACCGAGATCGGCCAGCTTTTTGACTTCCAGCGGTTTCTTTTTCGCCTTCATGATGCCGGGCAGCGAAGCATAACGGGGATTCCAGACAGCATGGGCGCCGCCAAAGGTGACCAGGGCCGGCAATGGGGCCTCCAACTTCAATTTTGCCCCCTCAATGGGCCGCTCAATCCTGACTTGGCCATCTGCCACCTCCAAGGCCACCGCCAGGGCCAGATGCGGAATATCCAAAAGCTCGGCCACCATGATGCCCACCTGGTTCTCATCATCATCCACGGCCCGATGGCCGCAAACGATGAGATCAAAGGGGATCTTATCGAGAGCCGCGGCCAGGGCCCGGGCCTTGCCCAGGGCATCGCTGCCTTCGGTGGCCGGGTCATCTACCAGGACCCCCTTATCGGCGCCCATAGCCAAGGCGGAACGGATGGATTCCACGGTACGCTGGGGCCCCAGGCTCAGAATGGTAACGTTGGCCCCCTGGCTGTCTTTGAGGCGCAGGGCTGCCTCCACCGCATACTCATCGTAGGGATTGATGACCCATTTGATGTCGCTCGTGGCAATGGATTTGCCATCGGGCTCGATCTTGATCACCGTTTCCGTATCCGGCACCTGCTTAAGCAAGACTACGATCTCCACGTTGTTCTCCTTTCATCCGCCGATCCACCAGAGACCGGCCTGCAAAAAATCATAAAAACTTGGGCTGGCGCTTCTCTAAGAAGGCGGTGATGCCCTCTCTGGCATCCGGGTGGGCGAAGCAGAGGCCAAAGGCATCGGCCTCCAGGACTAGGCCGCTGCGCAAATCCACCCCAATGCCGCGGTCCATCACCTGCTTCATGGTCTGCATGACGAACCGCCCCTTTTGGGCCATGATCTTGGCCGCCTTGTAAGACTCCGCCATAAGGTCGGCGGCAAGGAAAACCCGGGCCACCAGACCGATGGCCCGGGCCTCAGCCGCATCGAGGGTGCGTCCGGTGAAACACAGGTCCTTGGCCAGGCCCAGGCCCACCAGGCGGGCCAGGCGCTGGGTGCCGCCAAAGCCGGGGATGACTCCCAGGTTGATCTCGGGCAGGCCGAATTTGGCATCTTCCGAAGCATAGATGATATCGCAGGCCATGGCCATTTCACAGCCGCCCCCCAGGGCGAAGCCGTTGACCGCGGCCAGCACCGGAATCGGGAGTTGCTCCACCGTCGACATTACTTCCTGACCGATTGAGGAAATCTGCCTGGCCTTCAAGGCCTCGGCCTCCGACAATTCCTTAATGTCCGCCCCGGCGATGAAGGCCCGGCCCTGGCCGGTCAGGATCAGGGCCCGGATCTCGGGATTTTGTCTTACTTTGTCGAAAACATCGGCAATTTCGCTAAACATCTCGGCATTCAGGGCATTCAGCCTTTCGGAGCGGTTGAAGGTCAGGGTGGCGACCCCGTCCTCGACAGCGAACAGCACAGTATTGTAAGGCATCTCGACCTCCTGATCCGGGGTTAAGCGGACTCCGGCGTCGATCGACAGCACCGGAAGTGAACGCGATTGGGGGCGGCGCAGCCGCCAAACCCAATAGCCCCCCGCCTGCCTCAGATATGGCGAAAATCGCTTTCAGCCAGCGATTTAATCATCAAGACGATATCCGACTCCCGTCCTTCCGCATCCATGACAAAGCCTTTTAAGACTGCGACTTTTTCAAATCCCAATTTCTCGAACAGATAGAAAGCCTTGTCCAATTCCGGCGGAATCTCGGCGGTTAATTGCTCCAGCCCCAGTTTGGCGGCGATGTCTTCCAGGGTCTGCATCATCAGGATCCCCAGGCCCTTGGCCCGGTATTGGGGATCGGTGGACAGGCGCACTTCGCCCTGATGTTGGGTCCAAGCGCTGGGATTGAATTGCAGCCAAGCGGCGCCGATGATCCGTTCCCCATCGAGGGCAATCAAGGGCAGAACAAGGTCATAGTCCAGAGTCTCCATCCAATTTTCAATGACTTTGGGATCCGTCACCTCTTCTCTCAGTACCACGCGCTCTTCCGAGGCCAGGCTGCGGAAATATGCCAGGAAGGTCTGCTCATCATCTTTCAGCAAAGGACGCAAGATGATGGGGGTGCCGTCCTCCAAATTGACTTCCTTGGGAAAATTTTTAATCAGTAGGCCTGCGAGGTTATTCATAGTGATCTCCGGCGTTGGCTGGGTTGAATCAGAAATACCAGGAGCGTTCGACGATCATGGCGAAGCCCATGCCGCCGCCGACGCAAAGGGCGGCCATGCCCACCTTGACGTCCCGCTTCTGCATCTCGTAGAGCAGGGTGACCATAATCCTGGTGCCGCTACAGCCGATGGGGTGCCCCAAGGCGATGGCCCCGCCATTGACATTGACGATCTCGGGGTCCAGGTTCAATTCCTTTAGACAGGCGATACTTTGGGCTGCAAAGGCCTCGTTGAGTTCCACCAGATCGACGGGTTTGCCCAGGGCCTCCCTGGCTTTGGCCGCGGCATTGCGCACCGCGTAAATGGGCCCCATGCCCATCAATTCCGGCTCGCAGGCCTGGCAGTCATAGGAGACGACCCGAGCCAGGGGCCGGATGCCCATCTTAAGGGCCTTTTCCTCGGACATGACCAGCATCGCGGCGGCGCCATCGTTGATCCCCGAGGAGTTGCCGGCCGTGACAGTGCCGTCCTTGCGAAAGGCCGGCCGTAGCTTGGCCAGTTTTTCTATGGTGGCGCCGAACTTGGGGAATTCGTCGGTATCGAAGATGATGGGGCCCCCTTTCTTTTGGGGTACCTCCACCGGAATAATCTCATCCTTGAAGCGTCCGGATTTAATGGCCTGCTCCGCCTTGCGCTGGCTTTGCAGGGCAAAGGCGTCCTGCTCTTCCCGGCTGAGGGAGAACTTCTTCGCCACGTTTTCGGCGGTGATGCCCATATGGGTGTCGTCGAAGGCGCACCAGAGGCCGTCTTGAATCAAGACGTCCACCAGCTGGCCGTGGCCCATGCGCTGGCCCCAACGGGTTTGGCTCAGCAAAAAAGGGGCCTGGCTCATGGATTCCATGCCCCCGGCCACGATGATCTCCGCATCTCCGGCCCGGATGGCCTGGGTGGCCATGATGATGGACTCCAGGCCGGAACCGCAGACCGCATTAATCGTCATCGCCGGGGTGTATTGCGAAATGCCGGCATTGGCGGCCGCCTGCCGGGCCGGGTTCTGGCCCTGGCCGGCCTGCAGCACATTACCCATTATCACCTGCTCCACTTTTTCCGAGCGAATCCGGGCGCGACGCAAAACTTCTTTAATAACTATGCCTCCCAGCTGCACGGCCGGTATGTCCTTCAAGGTGCCGCCAAAACTGCCGACGGCAGTCCGCACCGCACTGGCAATTACTACCTGGCGCATGAATCCTCCTTTACCCTGACCTAATTGGTCCCGGGGCTTAATTCCTTCACCAGGAGGGCAATATCGGCATACCTTTTCTGGTGAACATCTTTGACGTAGTTCTTTAATTCCGTCACCAAGTCGAACCCTGCTTTTTCAAAAGCCTTGATGACGGGCCTCTGGGTGGTGACGATTCTAGCCAGCAACTTTTTCACCTTGTGGCTGGCGGCCAGTTGCGCCAGTTCCTTTAGGAGCAAGGCCACCAGACCGCGGCCCTGGAACTCCGGAGTAATGGTAACCCGGACCTCGGCAATATGGCGGCCCCAACCGAAGGTCTGGAAGTGCAGCGTGGCATTGGCCACGACCCTGCCGTCATATTCCGCCAGGATGGGCAGGATCCGGTCATAATTGAGATTACGGGCCCATTTCTCCAGAAGCTTGCGGTCAGTGACATCATCGCCGAGCCAGCGCCGGTTTTCCTCCGGCAAGCTGACAAAAAAACTGTAGAGGGCGTACTGATCGTCTCTGGTCATGGGTCTCAAGGTGAGACTGGCGCCATCTGCCAGGGTAACCTTTTTGGGATATGCTTCGAGCATGTCTTAATCCTATCGCCGTATTAATTGAGGCTTGCCAGCAAGCCTGTTGATGCCTAAAGAGCCATTTTTCCTGCCATTAAAGCGTGTTAGCTATCACTAGGCGCATGATTTCATTGGTGCCTTCATAGATCTGGGTGATCTTGGCGTCCCGCATCATGCGCTCCACCGGGAATTCCTTGCTGAAGCCGTAGCCGCCCAGCACCTGCACCGCCTCGGTGGCGACCCACATGGCCACATCGCCGCACAAACACTTGGACATGGCGCTCATGCGGATCAAATGGGGGCTGATGCGGCTCATATCCTTGGGCTGCTCCTCGAATAGGGCGCAGGTTTTGTAGAGCAACTGCCGGGCCGCTTCCGTGCGCATGGCCATATCGGCCAGTTTGAAGCCCACCCCCTGGTGTTTGATAATGGGCTGGCCGAAGGTTTCCCGTTCCTTGGCGTAGGCCACCGCATAATCCAGGGCCCCGGCAGCGATGCCCAGGCCCTGGGCGGCGATGCCCAGGCGGGAAAAATCCAGGGTCTTCATCATGATATGAAAGCCCTGACCCTCCTGACCCAGCAGGTTAACCGCCGGCACCCGGCAGTCTTCAAAGATGAGCTCCACGGTGTTCGACCAGCGAATGCCCATCTTGTCCTCTTTCTTGCCCACGGAGAAGCCGGGAGTATCCTTTTCCACCACTAAGACGCTGGAACCCTTATGGGCCGAGACGCCGGAATCGGTGATGGCATAGAGGGTGATGATATCGGCCACGCCGCCGTTGGAGATGAAGGTTTTGGTGCCGTTAATCACGTAAGAGTCGCCGTCCTTGACCGCCCGGCAGCGCAACCGGGCCACGTCGGAACCGGCCGCGGGTTCGGTGAGACCAAAGGCAGCCAGTTGCTCACCGGAGGCCAGCTTGGGCAGGAACTTCTTTTTCTGGTCCTCATTGCCGGCCAGCATAATGGGAAGGCTTCCCAGCTCCTGCACGGCCGGCACCAACCCGCAGGCCGCGTCCACCCGGGACAGCTCCTCCACGGTAATGGCCAGGGCCAGCATGCCCGCTCCGGCGCCATCATAAGCTTCGGGAAAATCAATACCGATCAGGCCATTTTCCCGAAGCAGGTCCACCATCTCCCAGTCAAACTTGCCTTCAACATCACGTTTGGCCGCGCCCGGTTCCACCTGTTCTTTGGCCAGGCGCCGCACCATATCCTGCAACATTCGCTGCTCTTCGGTCAGATCATACCCCATGATCTATTCTCCGTTTTTGGAATCTTAGAGGTTCCTGCATGGTGGCGACGGCTGCCGCTACATATTCCTCCGGTATTTGCCGCCAACCTCATACAGCACCTGGGTTATCTGGCCCAGGCTGGCCACCTTGACGGTTTCCATCAACTCGGCAAAGATATTGCCACCGCTAAGGACCATCTTTTTCAATGAATCTAAGGCCATTGCAGCTTTCTCCTGATTTCTCTGTTTGAATTTATTGAGATTGTCCAACTGAGCCAGCTTTTCCTCGTAGGAGGCCCGGGTCAACTGAGTGGGGGGCCGGCAATAATTTTCCCCCAGGATATCGGGGCTGATGTAGGTGTTGACCCCGATAATCGGATACTCCCCGGTATTCTTTTTGAGCTCGTAATACAGGGACTCATCCTGGATCTTGCCCCGTTGATAATAGGTTTCCATGGCGCCCAGCACCCCGCCGCGGCGGCTGAGGGCGTCGAATTCCTTCAGGACCGCCTCTTCCATCATGTCGGTCAATTTTTCCATCATGAAACTGCCCTGCAACGGGTTTTGATTTTTAAAGATGCCGTACTCTTTGGTGATGATTAACTGGATGGCCATGGCCCGGCGTACCGATTCCTCGGTGGGGGTGGTGACGGCCTCGTCATAGGAATTGGTATGCAAGGAATTGCAATTATCCGTCAGGGCCATGAGGGCCTGAAGGGTGGTGCGGATATCGTTGAACTGCATTTCCTGAGCGTGCAAGGACCGTCCCGAGGTTTGCATGTGACATTTCAGCCGCTGGCTCGCTTCATTGGCCCCGTATTCGTATTTCATGGCGATGGCCCAGATCCGGCGGGCCACCCGGATAATGACGTTGTACTCGGGATCCATGCCGCTGGAGAAGAAGAAAGAGAGGTTCTTGGCAAAATCATCTATGTGCATGCCACGGCTGAGATAATACTCCACATAGGAAAAGGCATTGGCCAGGGTGAAGGCCAGTTGGGTCAACGGGTTGGCCCCGGCTTCGGCGATGTGGTAGCCGCTAATGCTGACGGAATAGAAGTTCCTGACTTTATGGTCGATAAAATACTGCTGGATATCGCCCATGAGCCGTAAGGCGAAGGGGACGGAGAAGATGCAGGAATTTTGCCCCTGGTCCTCCTTGAGGATATCCGCCTGCACGGTGCCGCGCACATTGGCTAGAACCAATTGCCGCAGCCGCGCCGCCTCTTCCGGGTTGGGGTCGCGGCCGTTTTCTTCTTTAAATTTATCCAGCTGCTGGTCGATCGCGGTATTAAAGAAGAAGGCCAGGAGGATAGGGGCCGGGCCGTTAACCGTCATGGAGACGCTGGTGTTGGGGGCGCAGAGGTCAAAGCCCTTATAGAGCTTTTTTATATCCTCGAGGGTGCAGATGCTGACGCCGCTTTCGCCTATTTTCCCGAAGATATCCGGCTCGTTGGCCGGGTCCTCGCCATACAGGGTCAGGGAATCGAAGGCGGTGCTCAAGCGCTTGGCGTCATCATCTTTGGTCAGATAATGAAACCGGGCATTAGTCCTCTCCGGCGTGCCTTCCCCGGCGAATTGGCGCTTGGGATCCTCCCCTTCTCGGCGGAAGAGAAAGACGCCGGCGGTATAAGGGAAATAGCCGGGCAGGTGCTCTTTCCGGAGCCATTTCGCGGTTTCGGCCAGGCTGTCAAAATCAGGCAGGACAATCTTGGGAATTCTTAAGCCGGAGAGCGACTCGCTGTAAAGCTTGGTCCGGTTGACCTTATCCCGGATTTTCACCTCAAATTCGTCCTGGGAATACTGCTCCCTGACATTCTCCCATTTAGCCAAGGTGTCGGCAATCTCAGGATCGATCTTTTTCTCGGCCGCCAATACCTGATCGGCCAGATCGAACCCCAGTTCCTGGCCTACGGTTTGGATGGCCTCAAACTTTTTCAGTTGCTGGGCGGCCGTCCTGGTCTTCTCATGGTAGGCACGGACGGTGTTGGCGATTTCGCTGAGATAGTGCTGCCGTGAGATGGGCAAGATGCCCGACTTGGACGACTCTTGCAGCGAATAGCTCTCCGCCTTAGGGATGGGCCAATCGATCAGGCCCTTGTCTTTCAGGGCCGACAGGACCTTTTCAAAAAAGACGTTGAGACCTGGGTCCTGAAAGTTGCTGGCCACGGTGCCGATGATGGGCAGCATCTCGTCGGAAGTCCCAAAGAGATTGTGATTGCGCCGGTATTGTTTCCTGACTTCCCGCAGGGCATCCAGGGAATTCTTGTGATCAAACTTGTTGATGGCAATCATATCGGCAAAATCGAGCATGTCGATCTTTTCCAGTTGCGAGGGGGCGCCGAATTCCGCGGTCATCACATAGATGGCCAGATCGACGTACTTGGTGATGGAGACGTCCCCCTGGCCGATGCCGGGGGTCTCCACGATGATCAGGTCGAAGCCCGCGGCCTTGAGAACCTTGATGGAGTCTTCCAGGGCCAGGGAGAGCTCACTTTCCGATTCCCGGGTGGCGAGCGACCGCATAAAGACCTTTTCCGGATTGACAAAATTCATGCGGATGCGGTCGCCCAGCAGGGCACCGCCGGTCTTCTTCCGGGTCGGGTCTATGGCAATGATGGCCATGGATTGATCCGGATAGTGGATCATAAACCGGCGGATAAACTCGTCTTCCAGGGAGCTCTTCCCGGAGCCGCCGGTCCCGGTGATGCCGATGACGGCCGAAGGCTTTGGGGCGCTCGGGAGCTCTTGTTTGATCTGGGCGAAGGCATGGCCATTGCCTTTATAACTGTTCTCGGCCAGGGAAATCAGCTGGGTCACCACAAAACTATGACGCTGCCGCACCTTTTCTTGCCAATCCGGCGGCAGGGGCGGAAATTTAACTGTGGCGGCCTTATCCATCATGTCCTGGATGATGCCGTGAAGACCCAGCTTCTGTCCGTCTTCCGGGGAATAGATCTTGGTAATGCCATATTCTTCGAGTTCGCGGATCTCCGCGGGGACGATAACCCCCCCGCCGCCGCCGAAGACCTTGATAAAACCGACGTCGTTCTGATCCAAAAGGTCCTTAACATATTTAAAGAATTCGATATGCCCGCCCTGATACGAGCTGACTGCAATGCCGTGTACGCCCTCCTGGATGGCCGTATAGACAATCTCTTTGGCGGAGCGATTATGCCCCAGGTGGATGACCTCGGCGCCGCCCCGCTGCAGCAGACGCCGGAAAACATTGATGGAGGCGTCATGGCCGTCGAATAAGGTGGTGGCAGTGACAAACCGTACCTTGGCTTGACTGGCTTTTTTGGCTGATTCTTCTGGCATCGTGAAACCTCCCGAAAAAATTGACTGAGGGCTGTTAAGGAATTATCTCAGCTGAGCAATTCCCGGGCAATGATCATGCGTTGGATCTCGCTGGTGCCCTCGTAAATTGTAGTCACACGGACATCACGGGTCAAGCGCTCCACCGGATATTCCTGGGAATAGCCATAACCGCCCAGGATTTGCACGGCGTCATAACAAGCCCGGTTGGCCGCCTCGGTGGCATATAATTTAGCCATGGAGGCGGCTTTGAAAAAAGCTTTCCCCTGATCCTTCAGGTGGGCCGCCTGGAGCAATAGCAGCCGGGCCGCCTCCAATTCAGTGTAGCGGTCAGCCAGCATCCATTGGATGGCCTGGAATTGGGCGATGGGCTGGCCGAATTGCACCCTCTCCTTGGCGTATTTTTTGGCATAGTCCAGGGCCCCGAGACCGATGCCCAGGGCCATGGAGCCAATGCCGATGCGGCCGCCGGCCAACTCCGCCAGGGCCAGGCGAAAGCCGCTATTAATCTCGCCCAGCAGATTTTCCTTAGGCACCCGACAGTCTTCCAGGATCAGCTCGTTGGTGGGAGAGCCGCGCTGGCCCATCTTCGGCTCATTTTTGCCCACGGCAAAGCCAGGAAACCCCGGCTCCACCAGAAAGACGCTGATTCCTTTGCCCCTGGGGGCGTCCTTGTCGGTGACCGCCCAGACCACGAAGACCCCGGCAAACTCGCCGCTGCTGATGAAGATCTTCCGACCGTTGAGTCGCCAGTAGTCGCCGTCGAGCCTGGCTGTGGTGCGCATGCCGGCGGGATCGGAGCCAGCCGTGGCTTCGGTGAGACCGAACCCGCCGGCAGGATATGCCCCGCTGCAAAGGGGGGGCAGGTAGCGCCGCCGTTGCTCTTCTGTGCCCACCGACTGAATCACCTGCCCCACCATGTTGGTCACCGAAGTGGTCACCGTGGTAGAGGCGCAGCCCTGGCCCAGTTCGGTCATGGCCAGGCTGAAGGCCACTGCGGTGGTTTCGGCGCCGCCGTACTCGGCCCGGATGTTCAGCCCCATGAAGCCGAGTTCGGCCAGCTTTTTCAGGTTGGCCAGGATAATGCTGCGGTCCTTAGTGCGGTCCAATTCGGCCGCCTTGGGGCGCAGTTCCTGCAGGGCAAATTTTGCCGCCATTTCCTGGATCATGCGTTCTTCGTCGCTCAATTCAAATTGCATCTGTTACCTCGTACGCAGCAAGCTTGCAAAACTTCTTCGCAATCATTCAGACTCAACCGTAAATAATGAAATGGGGCTATCTTGGTGCCCAGTGCGCCTCCTAATCCCACACAGGCGAGATGCCTGTAGCCACCAGAGAAACTCTTAATCGCAAGGCCATGCTGAGCGAAGCGAATAATCGTCCTTTAAAGGCGGTTGAGATTATTCGCTTGGCTCGGAATGACATCAGACCACGCCCTGCTGCCGCAATTCTTCGACCTGATCCGGTCCATATCCTAACCCCTGGAGAATGGCGCCGGTGTGTTCCCCCAATTCGGGAGCGTGGCTGCGTAGCGTTCCCGAGGTTCGGGAAAACTTCGGGGCGATCCCTAATTGCCGGTAGGCCCCCCAGCTTTCATGCACCAGGTCCACCACCAACTGCCGGGCCCGGATATGGGGCTCGCGCGACGCTTCCTCCAGGTTCAACACCGGTTCGCAGCAACTATCGTGTTTGGCGAAGTGCGCCATCCATTCCGCCTGGGTACGTTCTTTAAAGGTTGCCGCCACTGCTTCCTTCAGGGGTTCCTGGTGTGGGCCGGGCTCAATGTAATTGGCCTGGTCCCATTCCGGATGGGCCACCGCGGCGCAAAAGGCCCGCCAGAATTGCGGCTCCAGGGCGCCCAGACTCATATAGCGGCCATCTTTGGTTTCATACAGGTTGTAGCAGGCAAAACCATGATTAAGTATATCATCCCCGGGATGGGGAATTTGCCCATCAGCCAGGTACTTGCCCCAGCGCAGACAGTTCCACATAAACGACCCATCCAGCATGGCGAGGTCCAGATACTGTCCCTCACCCTGGCGCTCCCGCACCAGCAGCGCCAGGACCAGGCTAAAAGATGCCAGGAGAGCGCCACCCCCCAGGTCGGCGATTTGCACTCCCGGCAGAGTGAGCCGGTCGTCCCGGCCGCTATAGGACAAAATGCCGCTCAGGGCCAGGTAATTGATATCGTGGCCGGCCCGCTGGGCCCGGGGGCCGTGGTCCCCATAGCCGGAAAGGGCAACATAAATCAGCAGGGGGTTGAAGGCGCGAAGACTCTCGTAATCCAAGCCCAAGCGGGCCATCACCCCCGGTCGAAAGCCTTCCAGGACCACATCGGCCTGACGCGCCAACTGACGGAAGATCTCCTTACCCTCGGGGGACTTGAGATTGAGGGTTAAGGAGCGCTTGTTGCGATTCAGCACCACGTGGAAACCGCTATTCTTGCCGATGCGAGGCGGCCACTCACGGATATAGTCGCCCCGGTGTGGTTCCTCCACTTTAATGACGTCGGCGCCAAAATCCGCCAGCAGCATGGTGCAAAAGGGTCCCGGCAGGAGTCGCGACAGATCCAGGATGCGCACTCCTGCCAGGGCCGCTTCCAGTTGGGCCTTAACTGTCATGGGGCTTCTTTGCCAGGATTTCCGGGCAGGAAAACTCAAGCATCTCTATAACCCTTAGTGTTCATGGACATAGAAGGGCCATTTGTGGAAAAACCACTCGTTCCACAGCAGGGGAATGATCCACCAGAAGTTCCAGATAAGGGACTCCCCGCCGATTACCCGTTCGGCGATGCCGTGGGCCATATGGGGATTGCCCAGGCCCCAGTGACCGAAGTTGATGTAGTAGAAGAAGATGTAGTTCAACACCATCAGGATGAAGACGCCGATGGTCCTAAACCAGAAGCCGGCCCAGGAATCTACGTCCTTGGCAGGCGACATGTCATCGAAGTAGTGGTGCCAGATGAGGAAGGGGATCAGGGTGAAGCCGGCGATTTCGGCGGCGTGATACCACAGGAACCGCGTGGGAATGCCCTTGTCGGCCGGAGGCAGGTGCTTGACCACCTCTTCCATGTTCAGCCAGGATCCCGCCAGGTTCACGCAGAGCAGGGCCAGGATGTAGCCCAGGATGAAGGTCAGAATCAGGGAGATAAAGCCCTTCCAGGGCTGGGGCAGTTTGATCAGTGACCAGGGCTTCATGCGCCAGACGTTGGGAGTCATGAAGAGCACGATGATGGCCCATTCCCACCAGCCGAAGACCCAGTGCACATGCATGGTGCCGGCGATGCCGCCCCACCAAGGAATACCCAAGCCGTAAGATTTCCCGAAGACCACCCCGTAAATCAGCCCCCAGAAGGGCACGATCAGAATGGTGTAGTAAAACATGGTCAACATGCTGGTCCAACCGATCTCGGCCAGCCCGGCCTCGGGCTGCTTCAGATCACTGGGCCGGATTGGCCACTTGCCGAACAGAATGGTGGTGTAGGGATAGCTGAAAAAGCCGATCAGAACGAAGGTCACCACCGCCCGTTCTCCGAAATGAGCGGCGGGGTTCATCAGGGTCTTGAGAGTCAGGGTTTGGGCGACACCCTCAGGCATCACGGTCTTGCCGGCCGCGGCCAACCATTCCAGGTTAGACTCGCTGAGGAAGTTAAAG
Organism: Desulfobacca acetoxidans; assembly: GCA_022736495.1. The sequence continues at coordinate 18,867 of DZCR01000012.1, read as the reverse complement.
CCTACCCCCAGGATGCGATAAAAGACTACATGAATGACAAACCAGACTAAGACCAGGTTAAAAATGGTTTCCACGATGCCTCTGGCCGGCTGGGATAATTTATGAAAAGGCCAATCCCCCATGAACATATGCTGCCAGAGGCCTACTAAGATCATCATCGCCAAATAGAGGACGAAGGGGTAGGGGAACGACCCGACCGGCCCCCGGGGATCACTGAAAATGTACCAGATGATCCAGGCGACCAAGAAAAAGACGAAAAATGAGACAATACCCGTGACGGGCTGCCCCCAACGCGGCCGCAGTGCTCCTGGACTTGCCATACTTTCCTCCCTTTAGTTGGCTCTCTTTTAGAGTTGCAAGTTCAATGTTAGGCCTAAATGCTGTCCATGTGCTCTTTTTTGTATTCCGCCACGGATTCTTCGTCCACCAGCTTCCTCAGGAACTCGAGGCAGGTCTCGTCCCCGACTATCTTCGGCCAGATTTCGGGAAGCAATTCACACACCACCCGCTTTTTTCCCTGGTCATCCAGGCTCATAACCGCCGCTTTAATCTCATCGAATGTCATCTTTTTCCCTCCTCTCTTCTATAGTGATCATGCTGTTGTTCCTCCTGGAGGTTTCCCGGCCCGTCCCAGACCAGGCGCAGGAAAGAGAGGTTTTCCCAACTCTCTGGGCCTCGGACCCGGATATTGAATCCGCGGTGGTGGTCCACATAAAGGGTTTGGATTTGGCGTTGTAATGAGCCACAAAGTTTTCGATCTTGGCGACTAACTCCTTCACGCTGCGAAAGGTGCCCCGGCGTATAGCCTCTTGGGTGATGATGTTAAACCAGAACTCCACCTGGTTGAGCCAGGAGGAGTAAGTGGGCGTGTAGTGCACGTGGTAACCTGCCCGGGCCGGCCAACAAGATGATCTTGGCCCGCTGGGCCAGGGCCTGGGAAAGAGACCGGGACCGGGTCATAATCTGCAACTGCTCTCGCATCCGGGCATCTATAGTCACTGTTGGAATCGGTCGACCAAGAGGCATGGCTTCTCCCTTCGCTTGAAGAAGCCTAGCATAAATAAATTACTTTTTAAAGTTACACGACACTAGATGATGCCCTTTTCCTTCATGGGTTCCAGTTGGGTCGGTCCTAGGCCGAGTTTGCTGAGGTAAACGTATTCGTTGTCTCCCCCCACCGGACGGCATACCCACTTGACCCGGGGCGGGGTTTCTGTCATCTTCCAGGCCTGATTGGCGATGATTAGTTCGCCGTAATAGCGATCATTGAACTTTTCCAGAGACCTCCGGATCCACCAGTTATCGGTTTTCATGGTTTCCATGGGGGGCGTCACCCGTCCCGGCACCACGACCCCCTCGCCGATATTTTTGTTGGAATACATCACCGCATCGAAAATCTCTTCGTAGGTATGGGCCATGGTCCACTTATCGATCTCTTTGTATATGACCTTCATATTGTCCACATTCAGCCGGTGGAAGATCGTGGGGTATTGCGCCTGCAAATCCGGGCGATTCAAGATGGTGCACAGGGCCTTCCAGTTAATATCCGAAAAGCCCGACAGGAAGGCGTAGCCGTCTTTACATCTGAAATAGGTGTAAGGGAAGACGCCGACGTCGTAGTTGCCGACCCGGGGAATTTCCTCCTTATACTCCTGGTAATAGGTGAGGCCGTAATTAATCAGGCGGCCCATGGCCTCCGGCGGGGCCACATCGATGAACTGGCCCTTTCCGGACAGCGTCCGGAAGTGGAGGGCCGCCAGCATCGCCAGACCGGCAAAGCCGCCGGCGGCGTACCAGGCCATCCAGCTGCCCTGTTTGGTGGGGACTTCCGAGGGCTTCGGGTTGGCGGGATCATCGGGCGGCTCGCCGGTGACCGCGGTCACCCCGGAAAAAGCCTGGCAGACCACATCCACATCGGCCTTGCCGCAAGTGGCTTCCGGCCCGAACTGGCCATAAGCGTAGATGGCGCAATAGATGAGCCTGGGGTTGTCGGCGCTGAGTTGCCGGTAGCCGATGCCCCAACTATCCATGACCCCGGGCAGGAAGGTTTCGATGACCACGTCGGCCCGTTTAGCTAGTTTCCGGAAGATTTCCTGTCCTTCCTGGCTCTGCAGGTTCAGGGTGACGTGAAACTTGTTGCGGCCTTCGTTGAGGTAGCCCAGGCCAGTATCCTTATGCATCATACCCCAAGGAGAGAAGGTCCGTTCGGGGTTGCCTTCCGGGGCTTCGATGCGGATTATCTCGGCGCCGAGTTCGCCCAGGATGGAACTGGCAAAGCAGCCGGCGATGTTGCCGTAGCTGCAATCCAGAACGGTGAGATGGTCCAGGGCCTCGGGTTTGGCGGCAGCATTAACCGGATCGTCCCTCTCCCTGATCCAATCCGGCCAGCTCTTCTTATCGTCTTCTTGGTGCGGCATGATCTATCCCTCCTGAAACTGTGTTGAAGCGTCTATGAGTAACAGCAACGTATCAAAGGATGACGCCTTTCTTGCCGTCCCAATCCTCGGGAGGTTTGCGGCCAGGGGTATCGGCCCATTTGCCGATGACATTGCGCTCCTTCAACCCCTTTATCTGATCCGACGTCAATCCCAGAAAACGTCTGAAGACAAATTCGTTGTCGAAACCCACGGGCTTGCCGGCCCACTTGATGCGGCACGGGGTCTCGGAAAGTTTGGGGGCGATCCCTTCTTCCACAATCGGTCCGTAGATGGGGTCATTGACCGTGTAAGTGAAATTCCGTTTGATCAGGTGTTCATCGTAAAATTTATCTTTGCCTGTGGAGACCTTATGGGCCCCGAAGCCGTGCTTGCAGGCCAGATGGTTGAGCTCCTCATAGGTCTTGCCCGCCGCCCATTTCCGGATAATGTCCAACAGCTCGATGGCGTTTTCTTCCTTGAGCCGGGCCGGGTGCGTGGCGAAACGTTCGTCCTTGGCCAATTCAGGCCGACCCATGGCCTCGCAGAGTCCTTGGAATTGACTATCGGTGGCCGCGCCGACGGCCACTATTTCATCCTTGGCCTGGAAGATATCGGCCGGGCAGATGGAGACATCCCGGTTGCCGTAGCGTTCCCGTTCTTTACCGCTGAGATGTTGATAGATCCAGGTCCAATCCATAACCCGGATGAGGTTTTCCGCCTGGGAAAATTCGATGTACTGTCCTTTGCCGGTGCGGTCCCGGTGGGCCAGGGCCCCCAAGACGCCCACGGCGCCCATGAGCCCGCCGAAATAGTCCGCCAGCCAGATGCCGGACTTCAGGGGTAGTTTATCCGGGAAGCCGGTGATCCAGGCCATGCCCGATTCGGATTGGGCGATGGCGTCATAAGACGGTCTTTCGACGTACGGGCCCCACTGACCGAAACCGTTCAGGGCGATATAAATGATCCTCGGATTAATCTCGGCGAGTTGCCGGTAGCCGATGCCCCACTCATCCATAGTGCCGGCCCGGAGGTTCTCCACCACCACATCGGAGCGTTTGACCAATTCTCGAAAGAGGTCTTTGCCTTCATCCATCCGGACATCAATAGTGATATGAAACTTATTCCGGGCTTCCTTCAGATAACCCATGGCCATCCCTTTGAAAAACTTGGCAAAGGGAGTCAGGGACCGCATGGTGTCCCCGGTGCCAGGGAGTTCGATCTTGAAGACCGTCGCCCCCAGTTCCGACAGATAACTGGGGAGGGAAGGACCCAAAATCAAGGTGCACAGCTCCACGACCTTGATGTCTGCGAGAGCCTCGGGTTTTTCAAAGGTTTTGGACGGGTCCAGCGTGGACTCGGCCCATTTAAAATAATCTTCTTTTGCCATAGCTCCTCCTCTCCGGTAGTGGAATGTCTCTCGGTTTAGAATACATAGGCCAAATAAACCGCGGGCTCCTGTTGTCTTCTTGAAGATAGAACTACCTTATCTCTCTAAGCAGTCAGCATTCCAGTTAATTGCGGTTGGTGGCCGCATCATAACTGACTGCAAACCATCATGCCTATTAAAAATATTATAGGCGTATCCGCCTGACTCAAGTCACCACAACATATCGAATTCGCAGGCAAGGAAGATTACCCCATGAATTTAATGGTATTTGAGAGACAATTTTCATCCGGGGAGGCATACTTATATATATATTCTGATGGCCCGATGGTTTTAGTGTCCTCGTCGAAATACCATTCTGTATATACTTGAGTCAAGCGGATACGCCTAAAATTTTATTTTTTTCTTTTATGCATATTCATAGAAGCCGCGGCCGGTTTTGCGCCCCAGCCAGCCGGCTTCCACGTATTTCCGCAAGAGCGGACAGGGCCGGTACTTGGAATCGCAGAAACCATGAAACAAAGTCTCCATGATGGCCAGGCAAGTATCCAGGCCGATGAGGTCGGCCAGGGCCAGCGGGCCCATGGGATGGTTGGCGCCGAGGCGCATCACCGTGTCGATGTTCTCCCGGGTGCCCACGCCCTGATAGAGGCAATACACTGCCTCATTGATCATGGGCATGAGAATGCGATTGATGAGGAACCCCGGGTAATCGCTGGCCTCCGCCGGGGTCTTGCCGAACTTGAGGCAGAGGTCCCGGATCAGTTCGAAGGTCTCATCCGAATTAGTCAGGGGCCGGATCACCTCCACCAGTTTCATGACCGGCACTGGGTTCATGAAGTGCATGCCGATGACCTTGTCTGGTCTCTTGGTTTGCGCGGCAATGCGGCCGATGGGGATGGAGGAGGTATTGCTGGCCAGGATGGCCTGGGGCGCGCAAATGGCATCGAGATCGCGGAAGATCTGGAACTTTAGCGTCTCGTTTTCCGTCGCCGCCTCGATCACCACCTCCGCTGCGGCCATATCCTTGAGATTAACAGTAATCTTGATGCGGCCGAGAACCGCGTCCCGGTCCTCCGGGCTCATCTTGCCCTTGTCGACGTTTTTGGCCAGGATCTTGGTGATGGTCTTCAGACCCCGCTGGACAAATTCCTCGGTGATATCGCTCATGATCACCGATAGACCGCTCATGGCGGCCACCTGGGCAATGCCGTTACCCATCTGACCGGCGCCTACGACGCCGACGGTTTTTATCTGCATATTCTCCTCATCTCCTTTCACTCAGCCTTTTAAGCTGATCAAGGAGTAATTAGTCAGCGAAGTATGGTCTCGCCGTTCAGTCAACCAGGGAAAAGAGGGGAACCACTCCTGCCCCGGAAGTATATTTCATATGCTCCACCACTTGGTGCCCCAGATTTACTTTCCGGCCGATCAGCTCCATGCTGGCACTCTCTGGTTCGCGGCTGTTCAAGAGCCCGGTCAGCCAGGGACCCTCCCGGAGTTGGACCAGGGCCACGACGTAAGGGGCCTTGAAGCCCTCGGGAGCCACGCGGATCACCGTGAAGGTCCTGATGGTGCCGTCGCCGGACAGTCGGATGATTTCCTGGTTGGTGGAGCCGCACTCGTCGCAGACGGACTTGGGAGGCACGGTGATGGTGCCGCAGTCTAGGCACTTTAAGCCCTTGAGAATATTCTCCTTTAATGCTTCGAAGTATTGGACGTGGGTCAGCTTGTACATGCCATCTCCTATGGTTAGCGGCCCAGAAGGATATTGACCACCACGGTGGCGGTGCCGCCCAAAGTATCCGTTATGCCGATCCGGGCCCCATCCACCTGGCGGGGGCCACACTCCTCCCGGAGTTGTTTGACAATCTCATAGACCTGGGCGCAGCCCGTGGCCCCCACCGGATGCCCCTTGGACTTGAGGCCGCCGGAGGGGTTGATGGGGATGCGGCCACCCAGGCTGGTTTCGCCGAGATCCGCGGCCAGGCTGCCTTGGCCGAATTCGAAAAATCCTAGGCATTCGCTGGCGACAATTTCGGCAATGGTAAAGCAATCGTGCAACTCCACCACGTCTACATGCTTGGGCTCGATGCCCGCCATCTTGTAAGCCTGGGAGGAGGAGGATAGGCGTGCTCGCATCACCGTGAGGTCTTTTTGCCGGGAATAGGACCGGCCGTTTCCTTGCCCCACCCCCAAAACTTTGATGGGCTTGGCCACCTTCTTTTCGGCAATCTCCCGGCTGGCCAAAACCACGGCGGCGGCGCCGTCGGAGATGGGGCAGCAATCGAGGACCTGGAGCGGGTCGCAAACCATGGGGCTGCCCAGCACTTTCTCCACGGTGATTTCTTTTTGAAATTGGGCCAGCGGATTCATGGCGCCGTGGCGATGGTTCTTAACGGCCACGCGGGCCATGCGCTCCTTGAGCACCGGCAGGGGAATGCCGTACTTATCGGCGTACTGGTGAGCCAGCATGGCAAAGACCCCTGGGAAGGTGAGGCCCGTGAATTCCTCATAGTGACTGTCCTCGATCATGGCCAGGGCCCCGGTCACCTGCGGGGTGCCCATATGGGTGAATTTCTCCACCCCGCCGGCAATTACGATGTCATAGAACCCGGAGGCCACCCACATGACGGCATCCCGAAAGGCCACAGAAGCCGAGGCGCAGGCGGCTTCCACCCGAGTGGCGG
>DZCR01000012.1:0-12366 GCA_022736495.1 Desulfobacca acetoxidans | reverse complement strand
AGCCCCCAAGCCGATCTCGTCGGCCAGAAAGGAGGCCAGGTTCATCTGGCCTTCGGCAAAATCACCCAGGACATTGCCAATGACCAGCGCCTGAATGTCCTTCACGGTCAGATTTGATTCCTGAATGGCCTCCAGGGCCGCCTCGGCAAAAAGTTCTTTGAGGCTTAAGCTGGACGGCCCAAACTTGGTCATTCCCACACCCAGCACCGCTACTTCTCTCATAATTTTTCCTCTCACGTCTGCCCGGCGATGCGTCTCAGCCTCAGCGGCCGGCCAAATTTTCACTCAGCCCGTGGGGCCAGCTTCTACCAGATGTTGCAAGGGCTGTACCACCGGGTTGCTTTGGCTAATTAACTGAAAATTCAAATAAATATCTCACACGGGAAAGTTGGGTCGGGAGTCTGGTCTAGCAAATGCTGTATTTTTTTCCCCGAGGGCCGAACAGCCTTTCAGGTTGGTGATAAAAGTAGAAATTACCGCAAGTTATGCGAGCCAGAGGATTAGCTTCACCTCTGTAGCATTTGAGACAGTGCCCGCGGGTAGGGGAGGGAGTCCCCAAGGTTCCTCCAACGTGCCTCCAGGCAAGCGTTTGAGGTTAGAGAGGATTTATTTTATATTATAAAAATGTTTTAGGCATATCCGCTTGACTCAAGTCACCACAACATATAGAATTCGCAGGCATGGAAGATTACCCCATGAATTTAATGGAATTTGAGAGACAATTTTCATCCGAGGAGGCATGCTTACAATATATATCAACACTCCGATGGCCCGATGGTTTTAGGTGTCCTCGTTGTAAAAATCATAAGGCTTGGCTAACCAAGCGTAAATTGTTCCATTGCGCTGATTGCGGTTATGAGACCTCTCTCATCGCTGGCACTATCTTTCAAGATACCAGAAAACCTCTGCAGATCTGGTTCCGGGCTATCTGGTATACAGTTGGTCAAAAAAATGGAGTCAGCGCTAAAGGACTCCAGAGAGTGCTGGGTTTTAAAAGGTACGAAACTATTTGGATTTGGCTTCATAAACTGCGCGTGGCCATGGTGCGATCCGGTCGAGAACGTCTTTCCGGCGCCGTAGAAGTAGATGAGACTTATATTGGCGGCGAGCGACCGGGAAAAAGAGGCCGAGGCGCCGCAGGAAAAGCCCTGGTGCTGATTGCCGTTGAAGTTAAAGGGAAGAAGATCGGGCGCATACGCCTGAAACGAATTCCCGATGCCTCGGCGGATAGTGTGATGATGGCCGTCAAAGAGAGTGTGGAACCCGGCAGTCGGGTGCGGACTGATGCCTGGGGAGGCTATAGGCGCCTGCCTATGGAGGGGTATGAGCATACCATTATCCGTAAGTCTGCTGATGTCGGAGAGAACCTCTTGCCATTGGTAAACCGCGGGGCATCCCTCTTGAAGAGATGGTTGCTCGGCACACATCGAGGAGCGGTCCGCCCTTCCCATTTGGATTATTACTTGGACGAATTTACTTTCCGATATAATCGAAGAAAATCTTACTCTCGCGGAAAGCTGTTTTTCCGCCTGGTTCAGCACCTAGTCTCTATTGCTCCTGTATCTGGAGATGAAATTCGCGGGGGTAAACTCCTCTAGTTGAGATACCATATATTGTACATACTTGAGTCAAGCGGATACGCCTATTAAGTTTTTGCCTTAATCGGCGGCAAGGTGACGCCATGTCCAAGAAACTAAGCGCAATTCATTGTCTGAGTGAGTTAAAAACCAAGGAAAGGCTCCTTTCCTCGATACATAAAATCAGCAGTCTGCTGATCCGCCCTATTTCCCTGGACAAGATATTGACCTGCATCGTCAAAGAGACCTCCCAGGTTTTCGGCTTTAGCAGGGTCGGCATCTTTCTCACCGATAAGGACAGGTGCCTGTTGGAATGCAAATACCTTATCGGCTTCAGTCCCGAGGAAACGGAGCGGGCCCTGACCAAGCCTTATCGTCTGGCGGACCATGACTGCATGGACACCAAGGTGGCACGCTATGGCAAAACCATCTATTCCCGGGATATGGTGAACGATCTCCGGGCCACCCCCCTGGACCTCAAGATCATCAAGAACATGAAGCGACTGGCCACCATCATCGTGCCCTTGAAAATCAAGAAGGCCACCATCGGCCTGATCGTGGCCGACCGCCGCGACCAGAAATTGAACCTGACCAAAAAGGATATCGATTCCTTCTCCACTTTTGCCAACCAGGCCAGCATCATCATCGAAAATGCGCGGCTGCAGGAGCAGAATCAAAGAAAGATCCAGCAACTGCTGGCCCTGCAAGAAATTAGCCGGGAAACCAGTTCCACCTTTAATCTCAACAAACTTCTCAATGTCATCAGCGCCAGTGCCATGAAAATCACCAAGGCCTCCAGTTGCGCCCTGCTCCTGGTGGATAACGACAACAAGCATCTACGCATCGCTTCCCAAATCAGCTACGAGGGGCTGGATACCGCCTGGTTCAAGTTGAAAGTGGGCGAGGGCATCGCTGGCTGGGTCGCGGCCAACGGGGTCCCCCTGTTGGTGCGGGACGTGAGCCAGGAACCTCGTTACATGGAAGCCATCAAAGGGGTCAAGTCGGAACTGGCCGTGCCTCTGATCAGTGAAAACAAGGTCTTGGGCGTCCTGAATGTCGATAGCGTCAACAAGGCGGCCTTTTCCGAGGATGACTTGAAATTGTTGATGATTTACGCCGGACACACCGCCAGCCTGATCAAATACGCCAGGCTCTATGGCCAGGTCATGACGGAGCGGAACTTCCGGGAGAATATCCTGGAAAGCTCTCCCAACAGCGTCATTGTCGTTAACATGAAAAAGGAGATCACTTCCATCAATAGAAGGACGGAGGAATTATTCCGCCTGAAAAGAAAAAATGTTCTCGGCCAAAAGGTTACTGACTTTTTTGGAGAAGAAATAGTCCAGCTTGTTGATCTTGCTATCGATCAGGGCGATCTGATTGACAAGGAGATCCGCAAGAGCCGGAAAGACGGCAGCCAACTGACCTTAGGCATCACCTCTTCCTGGCTGCTGGACCATCAAGGCAATCTGATCGGCGTGGTATTCAGCGTCCGGGACCTGACCGAGAGCAAAAGAACCGAGGAGTTGATCAGGAGGATGGATCGGCTAACCTCCATTGGCCAGCTATCGGCTGGCATCGCCCACGAAATCAGGAATCCCCTGGCCAGCATCAGCTTAAATGTCCAGATACTCTCAAAAAAACTGGCCTTGGACGACGCCACTAAGAATATTGGCTACGATACCCTGGAAGGCATCGACCGGATCAACAGCCTGGTCAAGGGGATGCTGGATTTTGCCAAGCCCTCAACCCCCGCGCTCAAGAGAGACTCCATTGCCCGGGTTTTGCGGAATTCCATTTCTTTGCTGGATTCCCAACTCAAGAAGAAGAGAATCGAAGTGAAGCTGGACCTGGCGGAGACCCTCCCTGAGGTCGTGTTTGACGAGCATTTGATCCAGCAGGTCTTCGTCAATTTGTTGCTCAATGCGCTGGAAGCCATGTCCGACGGGGGCAGTATCAAGATCAAAAGCACCATCGGCGCAGATCAAAAAAAATGGCGTCAGTTGGCCTTGCATATTACGGACACCGGCTGCGGCATCCCGCAGTGCAACCTCTCCAAGATCTTCGATCCCTTTTTCACCACCACGCCGGAAGGCACCGGGCTGGGCCTGTCCATTGTGCATAAGATCCTGGAACAGCACCACGCCACCATAAACGTGGTCAGCGAGGAGAACCGGGGGACCACCTTTATTCTGAGCTTTCCTACCCACCCGGTCGGGGGACTAAATGTACCGCTATAAGATCCTGATAGTCGACGACGACAAGCTGCTCCAGAATTCTCTCAAGAATGTCCTTTCTGAAAAGTACGACACCCTCGTGGTGGGGAGGGGAGAGGATGCCCTTGACTTGCTCCGGCAGAATTCTGTGGACCTGGTGCTCCTGGATGTCCGCCTTCCCGGCCAGGACGGCATAGAGACGCTGAAACAAATCAGGGCCTTGGAGCGGGACCTCCTGGTGATCATGATGACGGCCTATGAAGATATTAAAACGGTCATCACCTCCATGAAAATGGGGGCCTATGATTACCTGGTGAAACCCCTGGAAATTGAAGAGCTGGAAATTATTGTCGAAAAGGCCCTGGAGAATCTGAAACTCAAAAAGGAAGTGGAGGAACTGCGCAAGAATTATCTCAAGGAATTCAATGTCGGCAATATCATCGGCGAAAGCCCGGCCATCAAGAAGGCCATCGAGTTTGCTAACAAAGTGGCCAAGTACGACATCACGGTGCTCATTGAGGGGGAGACCGGAGTCGGCAAGGAAGTGATCGCCAGGACCATCCAAAGCCGCAGCGCCCGCTTCAATAAGCCTTTTGTGGTCATTAATTGCGGGGCCATCAGTAAGGACCTGGTGGAAAGCGAACTGTTCGGTTACGAACGGGGGACCTTCACCGGCGGCCTCCAGGAAGGTAAGAAGGGCAAGCTGGAAATGGCTGACGGCGGGACCTTGCTCCTGGATGAAATCAGTGAACTTTCGCCTGCTTTCCAGGTGAAGCTGCTGCGGGTCCTCGAGGAAAAGGAATTCTTTCCGGTGGGCGGCACCCAAAAAAGAAAAGTGGACATCCGCATCATCGCCGCCACCAACAAGAGCCTGGAGTTGGAATGTAAGGCCGACCGCTTTCGCGAGGACCTCTATTACCGGTTAAATGTGGCCAAAATAACCATCCCGCCCCTCAAGGAGCGCCAAGTTGACATCATCCCGCTGTCCCTGTTCTTTATGAACCGCTTCAATGAAAAATTCGGCAAAAATTTTCGCGGCATCTCCCCAGCCGCCCGACAAATCTTGCTGGATTACCCCTGGCGGGGTAACGTCCGAGAACTAAGGAATACCATTGAGCGGGTGACCCTGATGGAAGAGGGCGAGGAAATCCAACTGGGCCACCTCACCTTCTTGGGCTTGGCTCAGCCGGAGAACAGCCTCGAGGCCGCGGTTGCACCGGGTATGAAGCTTCCCGCAACGGGTCTGAACCTTGAGGAGCTGATCAAAAACCTGATCATTCAGGCCCTGGAGTTGAGCAATGGCAACCGGACCCGGGCGGCCAAGTTCCTAGGCATCTCCAGACCCACCCTGATTTACCGCCTGGAAAAGTATGGCATCGAACTTTAGCCATGTATCCCAAGCCCATGGGCAAGACGGGCTGAGTGCGGTCCAGAGCCTGAACCTGGCTCTTTTCGTCCACGCACAGCACCATGGCCTTGTCCGGGGGGTTGAGATAGAGCCCCACAAGGTCCCGCACCTTCTCCACGAAGAAGGGGTCGGTGGAAAGTTTGAAATGTTTTCGGCGATGGGGCTGAAGGCCGAAAGCCCGCCAGAGACGGTGCACCGTCGCAAAGGATACCCCGGTGGCGGCGGCCAGAGACCGGCAGGTCCAATGGGTGCCGGCCTTGGGCCTGGACTGGAGGGTTTGCCGCAGCAGGGCAGCCACCTTTTCGTCATTGATGGTCCGGGGCGCTCCGGGTCTGGCTTCTTCATGCAAGCCCACGAGACCTTGGCTCAGGAAGCGCCAACGCCATTTACCCACAGTGGGGCGGGACAGCCCCAGTTGGACGGCGATGGTGCTGTTGTTGAGTCCGTCGGCGGCCAACAAGATGATCTTGGCCCGCTAGGCCAGGGCCTGGGAATGAGACCGGGGCCGGGTCATAGTATGCTCTCGCATCCGGGCATCTATAGTCACTGTTGGAATCGGTCGACCAAGAGGCATGGCTTCTCCCTTCGCTTGAAGAAGCCTAGCATAAATAAATTACTTTTTAAAGTTATTTATGAAACACGACACTAGAGGCTCAGGCCTTGCTCTCTTTCTTCGCTTTTCCCTTGAGATTTAAAGTCCTTTTCACCAGTTCCTTCTCGTGCTCGAAATTGACCGTCCTCTGGATGGCGATCCTTTGGGTCGCGGGCGGTCCGGCGCCGTGCCAAGTGCCCACTCCATGCTGACCCGCGGTCCAGTGTTGCAGGAGCTTATGCACTTTCATGATGTTGGCCGTCGGCTCATCCGACCCGAAGCTATAGAATTCCTCGACAAAATCTCTGACTTCCGGGTTTTTTAACTCTTTCAGGGAAGGCATGGTGACCACCAAGCCGCCGCCGATGTCTCCGGCCAGGGCCATGACCCGCCAAAAGGCCTCGCAGATGTTGAGCTTGGACACATTGCCCATGAGTTCATCCGGCAGGAAGACCCCCGAACCCGGCGGATCTTCCTTGCCCAGGCGGGCGGCGGCCAGACCGCAAGCCCGGCCGGTCTCCCGCAATACCACCATTTCGGTAATTTGCTCGTTGATGTGCGAGACTTGCTCCAGGGCCTTGTATTCTTGAATCAGTTTGCACGCCCCAATGATCTGATTCATGAAGCCCACCTTGCAGGTGCCGCCGCAGGTCATGCGATGGGTCCGGGCAAACCGGGCTACCATCTTCCCGGAATACTTGAATTCGCCGCAATGGAACACCCGCTCCCAGGGGACGAAGACATTATCGAAGATTACCATGGCGGTCTCGCGCTGCCCGAAGACCGGATTGCCCAGTTCCTCGAGATCTTCAGCCTGATCTCGCTCCGCCGAATACGGGGAATACTGGCAGACATAGGTGATGCCCGGGGCATCGGTAGGCGTGGCAAAGGCCACGGCATAGTCGGCTTCGGCCTCGGAATGGGCTCCCTGGGGCAGCACCACCAGTTCATGGCAAGCATAGGCGCCGCTGATGTTGATCTTGGACCCCCGCACCACAATGCCCTTATCGTTCTTCTCGACCACCTTAAGGGCGAGATACGGGTCGGGCCAATCCACGATTTTTTTGCTGCGACTGCCCCGGGGTTCGGTCAGGGCCCCGGCCGCGGACAGGTCCTTTTCCTGCACGGTCTTGAGAAATTCCAGGAAGCGCGGCCGATACTCGGTGCCCAGGTCCCGGTCCATCTCCCAGGTGGTGCTGGCCAGGGCGTGAAAGGCGTCGTAACCCACACACCGGTAAATGCAGGTCCCCATCATCTCGGCAGTGAAGGTCCCGGCCTCCGCCTTTCTCACCAAATCCTCGATGCTGGCGCTGACGTAGGTATAACGGTTCACCACCTCATTCACCAGCGGCGAATAACACGTCATGATATCTTTATACTTCGGGTCCAAGGCCCAGGCATAACTGGCCTTATTGGCCTCCACCACGGTGCGGGTGTTCTTATTTTGCAGGACATCCGTCACCCGCTTGCCGTTCATATAGACCTTAGGTTTCAGCTCCTTCAGGCTGGCCTCAAATTGCTCCGGCGTCATCAGTGCCATCGGACTTTGCCTCCTTACAGCGGAATTAAGCTGAGGAAAATTCTCAGCAGTTAAGATTAAGTCTCTCCTACCGTACGCGGTATCCCAGGTTTAACGATTCGCCCGCATTTTCTTTCCCCGGATGATGATGCCCGAGGGATCGATGTGGTCCCGGAGAAGGCGAAGCTCGCCCCCCTTTGGTGGTTCGAGTTCCTGGAGGTTCAAGGCGATATTGGGCTTGAAGCCCATGCCCTGGATGACTTCCAGCGGGTCCAGACCCTTGAGGACCCCAATGAGGCGCATCTTTTTGGTGTCCTCGTGGAAATCGAAAAGGGCCTTGGAGGTCACCACCCGCCAGGGCCCGCTTCCTCGGGGCAGTCCGGCTCGCTCCCGGGCCCCCGGCCCATCGAGATAACCGGGGGAGGTGAGGAAATCCACCTTCTCGACAAAACGCCGGGCCTCGTGCTTCAGGACGATGATAGTCTTCCAGACAAAGGAGGCGGCTTCGTTGCCGCCGCCGCTGCCCGGAAGGCGCCGCTCCGGACACTCGTAAGTCCCACCTAGGAAGGTGGAATTAAGGTTGCCATACTGGTCCACCTGCGCCGCCCCGAGCATGCCGTAATCGATATAGCCGGTGGCTGCATATGAGAAAGCCCAGTTCATGTTGATCCATTGGAGACACCGATATATGTTGCTGGGGCCGCCCATGGTACCCCGGATGAAGGGGGTGAGGGATTGGGGCCCCACCGCCCCGAACTCGAAGAGTTGCACCAGGTGCGGCGTGTAAAGCCTCTCCGCCAGGATGGCTACCACCTGGGGCATGCCCCAGCCGACGAAGACGGTCTTCCGATCCTCCAGGAGCCTGGCCGCCGAGCAGATCATGAATTCAGTATCAGTAAATTCCACTACCGCCATGTCTTCACCCCTTGCATGGATCTCATTGATAGCCTTCCCGGATGGAGGCCTTCCGGGCCAAGTCCTTGAGCTTTGCCCAGCCCACATGCTTATCCAGAAGCTCCAGGTGATCCTTGACGCCGTAGACATAGCGCTCCAGGTATTTTTGCATCTGGGCGTCGGTCTGGATGGCGTTTAAGTGGTCGATATGTTCCAAGTCCAGCTCGTAACGGCCCGGCATGCCGCCGGGGTAAGCCCCAAAGGGCAGGTGCACCACTGCATCCACCAAAAAGAAGGGGATCATAGTCCGGCCCGGATCTTTGCGAAATTCAACATGCTCGATGATTTCTTCGGCGGAAACAATCACCCTTTTGGAGGCCATGGCCGCCTCCAGGGCAAAGAGGTTGGTCCCGAAGAGGCGGGCGTTACCATAGACGTCGGCCTGGTGCACATGGATCATGAAGACATCGGGGTTGAGCGCCGGCACCAGGCAGACAGGATTGCCGGTGAAGGGGTCGTTGATCACCTTGGCCCCGGAGTATTTTAGCCCGTCGGTCCCCAGGAAATTGCGCAGCGGCAGGAAGGGGACCCCCCGGGCCCCGGCCAGAATCCTGGCGGCCAGCACGCCGTTGGTATTGTCGAAGACCTTCACCTTCCCTGTGCAGACGGCGTGGCCGATGTAGCTGCCGTAACCCAGGAAACCCACGTCGATGCGGGTGCAGCAGCCACTCCCGACCAGCAGAGGGGAATCATGCAGGGTGAACTCGGCGCAGATCCACAGGTCCCGTTTGCGCTGCCGGATGATCTCCCGGATCAGGGCCTGGGGCCCCCGGGTCAACGAGGAAAAATCGTAGGCCAGATAGGCCCCGTCCTGGACGAAACGGGAGACCGCCTCCTGCTCCATCATGACCTTATCCACCGCTTCCCTTGATTTGTTCTCCATCACCCAGTGGCGAAAATCATCCGGATGGGTGAAGTGTAGTTCCACCTGTTCTGGCAAATCGACCTCCTTATGAACTCAAGCCACTCAGGATTGCCTTAAATTTAACCAATCCCCAAGGCCGCCCGCAGGCTTAAGCCAAGCCGGCTGAACGCCCCTAAATCACCAAATTCACTCTCGAGGATGAAAATCCGCCTCCCCCCTTTTTCAAGGGGGGGGTTAATGTTTCCCTTTGGAAAAGGGGGATTTAGGGGGGATTTGAAGTTTTCCTTGGTAATGTTTGCGGCTCCCGATCTAAGTTGTTAACTCACCCTCCGTCAGGCTCAAATCACCCCCTGGCTCTGCAGCTCTTTCAGTTTCGTGGGACCCACGCCCAAATACCGGTGGTAAATGAACTCATTGTCGGCGCCGATGGGCCGGCAGACCCATTTTATCCGGCCCGGCGTCCGGGTCATAGCATTGAAGGAGGAATTCTGGATCAGGAGATCGCCATAATTGGGGTCGTCCCATTTGATGAAAGTGTGCCGCTCCTGCCAGTGTTCCCGGGTCAGCACATCCAGAGGATTCTCGAGTCGGCCTGTAACCACCGTGCCCTTCTTGTCCTCCCGCTTGCTATACTTGTAGACCATGTCCTGCAGTTCATCGGCGGTGTAGTTTATGGTGAATTTCTCAATTTCGTGCTGGACCAAGGGCTGATTCTCGGGGGTGAGGCGCTCTTTGATGGTGGGGAACTGCCCCCGGAGATCCGGCCGGTTCATGATCTCACACAAGGCCGTCCAGTTGGGGTCGGTGAATCCGGAGATAAAGGTATAGCCGTCTTTGCATTTGACGTAAGTGTAAGGGAAGACGGCGTAATCGTAATTGCCGGCCCGCGGCATCTGCTCTCCGGTCATGTGGTAATATAGCAGGGAGTAATTGGCGATGGCCAGCAAGCCTTCCGGAGACGCAGAGTCGATGAACTGACCCTTGCCGGTTTTCCGCCGATGGAACATGGCTGCCAGGATGCCAAAAGCCGACCAGGCGCCGCTGGCATACCAGCCCATCCAGTTGCCGTGCTTCAGGGGACGCTTGTAAGTCTCGGCGATTTCCTGGTCCAGGTCCGCCTCCCCGGTGATGGACATGATAATGCCCCGGGCCTGATCGACGATGTCATAGTCCGGCTGGTTGGCATGTTTCTCGGCTTTCGCCCCATAGTGGCCGTAGCTGCTGATGGGGCAGTAAATCAAGCCGGGGTTGGCTTCGCTCAGTTGTCGGTAGCCAAGGCCCAGGCCGTCCAGATAGCCCGGTTTGAAGGTCTCGATGACCACCGCGGCCTTGCCGCCCAATCTGGCAAACATCTTCTGGCCCTCTTCCTTGGTCAAGTCCAGGGTGATGTGAAACTTGTTGCGGGCCTCGACAATGTAAGCCAGGCCGGAATCTCTGATCATCATGCCGTAAGGGGACATCTTCCGGGCCAGGTCGCCGCCGGGGGGCTCGATGCGGATCACCTCAGCGCCCATCTCCGCCAGAATCGAAGAAGCCACGAGTCCCGCAAAGTTACCGTAACTGGCATCGATCACGATCATGTCGTCCAGGGCTTCCGGCTTCTTGTAGTAATCCGTTGGATAGGTTTCCCGGTAGGCCCACCTGGCAAATTCCGGGTTGATCGCCAAACCGACAATTTTTTTCTCTTCCATGCTGTTTCCTCCCAGAAAGGTTACGAAAGCCTAAGGTTACGGCAACTTCAAGCCGCTCTTGCCATCCCAGTCCGGTGGCGGACAATGCGAGGGGACCGCCGGGTTCCACTGAAAGATGATCTTCTCGAATTCCAGCCGCTTGATTTCTTCCAGAGGCAGGCCCAGGACCTTCTGGAAGACGTAGCGGTTATCGAACCCCAACGGCCGGCTACTCCATTTCACCCGGCTGGGGGTTTCGCTCAGGAGCGGCGGATAGCATTCCTGCCGCATCTTGCCGTAAAGATGGTCGTCGTATTCCTGGATGGCGCCTCTTTGCAGAAAGTTCGGATCGTGATAGGCATCTTTGGCGGTCAGCACCCGGGAGGCGGCAAAGCCGTATTTGTCTCCCAGCTCCTCGACCTCCGTCACCGTTAGGGTCTTGGCCCACTTGGCGACGATGTCGAGTACCGTCTTCGCTTCCTTCAGCCGCTCGGTGGGATCGGCAAATTTGTCGTAGATCTCCAGCTGGCCCATGGCTTCACACAGGCTCTTGAATTCGGGCTTGCTGAAGGCTGCCAGGGCCACCCAGCCGTCCTTGCATTCAAACAGGTCGGAAGGGCAAATAGCCAAATCCCGATTGCCGGAGCGCTTTCGGTCCTCGTTGGTTTTGTAAGAGTAAAGCCAGGTCCAGTCGAGCCAGCGGATGACGTTTCCCACCTGCATGTAATCGATGAACTGCCCTTCACCGGTGCGCTCCCGGTAGTTCAGGGCCGCCAAGATGGCCACCGAGCACATCAGCCCGGTGGTCCAATCGGCGATCCAGACCCCCGATTTGAGGGGCCCCCGGTCTTCGAAACCACTGATGGATGACAGGCCCCCCATGCTCTGGGCCACGGCGTCATAGGAAGTGCGGCCGGTCCAGGGACCCCAGCTGCCATAGCCGGAAACATGCAGTTGGATGATGCCGGGGTTGATTTCCTTAAGCTCTCTATAGCTGATGCCCCATTCCGCCATGCGGCCGGGGGTAAGGTTGTCCACCACCACGTCGGACTTTTTCACCAGTTCCTGGAAGAGCTCCTTGCCCTGGGAGTGGCCCAGATGCATACCCACCCAGTACTTGTTATGGTTTTGCTCTTCCTGGCCGGGGGACATGTTCCTCCAAAAGTAAGCATAAGGGGTCACAAACCGCATCTGGTCGCCCTTCTGCCCCTCGAACTTGATCACCTCGGCGCCGAATTCCGCCAGGTAATCACAGGCCGACGGGCCGAGCACCACGTAGCAAACCTCCAAAACCCGGATGCCTGCCAGCGGTTCCGGCTTGTCAAAAAGCTGTCCGATATCGAATTTGTTTTTCAAAAAATCCTGATACGATTTTCCCTCGCTCATCCCATTAGCTCCTTGTTTAGCAGGTTATTAAATGGTCATTTTGCCGCTGAATTTGGCCATGCGGTGCTTCTCCGTGCCTCCTCTTTTCGACTGGATTAGCTAATAGATCAAAGCCTCCCTTACGGGCTAGTGTTTAATTGCATAAATTAACGATAGTATTTTTTAGCTGTGAACCCTTT